>NZ_JABSOV010000081.1 GCF_013215345.1 Colwellia sp.
AAAAACCGAAAGCGCACTACAAAAAACCATCAAGCAAGAGCTTGAATGGGTTCGTTCAAATCCAAAAGCGCGTCAGTCAAAAAGTAAAGCCCGTATGGCTCGCTTTGAAGAGCTTAACAGCCAAGAGCACCAAAAACGTAATGAAACCAATGAACTTTACATTCCTCCGGGACCTCGCCTTGGCGATAAAGTTTTAGATGTTGTTAACTTAACAAAATCGTTTGGCGATAGAGTATTAATAGATGATTTAAGTTTTAGTGTCCCTAAAGGCGCTATTGTTGGTATTATTGGCCCAAATGGCGCCGGTAAATCGACACTCTTTAAAATGATGACCGGGGCTGAAAAACCCGATTCAGGTGAAATAACCTTAGGTGATACGGTAAAACTGGCCAGTGTTGATCAATTCCGTGATGATATGGATAACAGTAAAACCGTTTACCAAGAGATATCTCAAGGCCATGAAATTTTACAAATAGGCACTTATGAAATTCCAAGTCGTGCTTATGTCAGCCGTTTTAACTTTAAAGGCACCGATCAACAAAAAATCATCGGCCAATTATCAGGTGGCGAACGTAACCGTGTTCATTTAGCTAAGTTAGTACAAACAGGCGGTAACGTCTTGTTACTGGATGAGCCGACCAATGATTTAGATATTGAAACACTACGAGCTCTAGAAGAAGCCCTATTAGAATTCCCTGGTTGTGCCATGGTTATCTCTCATGACCGTTGGTTCCTTGACCGTATTGCTACCCATATTTTAGATTACCGTGATGAAGGTCAAATCAACTTCTATGAAGGTAACTTTACTGATTATGAAGCTTGGTTGAGGAAAACTTTAGGTCCTGCAGCAACAGAGCCTCACAGAATTAAGTACAAAAAAATAGGTTAATCACTAAATAAAACTAGCGGTTACTAACACCTTAGTAATGTTGTGGTGATTAGTGCTCTATTTAACCGATGAAAAGCCAGTTAAAATTTTGATTTTAGCTGGCTTTTTTGTGCTCAGTAACTTTTTACTTTTTAATAAAATGGGGCTATGCTAAAGACACACGACAGCATAATTTATTAGTCAAATTGGAAAATATACATGGAAAATAGACGACAATTTACCCGCATTTTATTTTCAATTAAAGCGGAAATAGACATTGAAGGTAACATCTACCCGGTATCGATTCATGATATATCGCTTAATGGTGCCTTAGTTACGGCCATTGACAGTGAGCAATCATTAAAAGGTAAACTTGGCACTTTACATTTTTTATTGTCAGATAAAGAATCAGAAGTAACCATGAACATTGCTGTTGTCCACGTAGAAGACCATGAGACTGGCTTGCAATGTAATGCCATAGATATAGACAGTGTTACTCACTTACGCCGCTTGGTTGAACTCAACTTAGGGGATAGTGAACAGCTTAATAAAGAGTTGAGTCAACTATCACGTTTAAATTAAAGTATTAAGTTAACAATGTAAATTAATAAAAATTATCCCGCTATTCTACCCAGACCTTTTAGGAGTTTTAATGAATCATCTAGTTATCTCTTGTATTGGCCCAGATCAAACCGGCCTAGTAGACACCCTTTCTAAAATCATTGCCAAGCATCAAGGTAATTGGCAAGTGAGTAGCTTGCATCATTTATCCGGCTTTTTCGCCGGCGTTATTGAAGTAGCGGTAGTAAGTGAAAATACTGAAAAATTAATCAGTGAACTAAAAGCCATTAATGGTTTAAGTTGCCAAATTGAAATGGCGGAGCCTAACTTACCTCAAGTTGTTAGTAATTTAGTACTCGAAATTACCGCGAATGATAGAGCGGGCATAGTACAAGAAGTTTCTTCGGTTATTCACCATCAAAGTGGTAACTTAATCAAATTAGTAAGCTCACAAGATAGTGCAGCTTATAGCGGCCAAGATATTTTTAAAGCGAAAGTAGATATCGCCATTGCTGATAAGTCTATTGATGATCTTATCCATGCCTTAGAGCAAATTGCTGATGATTTGATGGTAGATATTTCTCGCTAGTATTGATTAACAGTGTTTATTAGTAATATATCTTAACGATAAAGCTAAGCTTTTACTTTAAAAGTAACGTTAGCCTTCGCTTTAAAAGAGGCAAATAAAAAGCGAGTGCCATCGGCACTCGTTTTTTATAGCTGCTGCACTGTAGTGAATCTTAGTGAATGAGTGATGACCTTAAGATAAATTCTCTAAGAACTGCGCCGCTTTATTAATATCTCGACTGCGTTTCATATCAGGTAAGCTTTTTAAAAAAGTTTCACCATAAGGCTTGTTTACCAGCCTGTCATCACAAATAACCATCACCCCGCGATCACTGATATCTCGAATAAGTCGCCCTACTCCCTGCTTTAAAGCAATTACCGCCTGTGGTAATTGAATTTGTGTAAAAGGCTCGCCGCCTTGTCGTCTAACATCTTCACAGCGTGCTTGTAGCAGCGGATCATCCGGTGAAGCAAAAGGTAATTTATCTATAATTACACAAGTGAGTTTATCGCCTCGTACATCAATACCTTCCCAAAAACTTGCCGTAGCCAATAACACGGCACTGTCTTGTTCGACAAATTGTTCTAGCAACTTACGCTTGGCCATTTGCCCCTGTACCAATAATGTATTATCAATGCTTTCAGCTAGAATTTCAGCCACCTGATGCATGACTCGATAACTGGTAAAGAGCATAAAACAAGCACCTTTACTGGCTTTAATCAGTGGTTGTGCCAACTCAGCTAATTTCAACGCGCGATTTTTATCATTTGCCTGGGGTAAATAACGAGGCACGACGAGTTGAGATTGAGCATGATAATCAAATGGGCTATCAAGCAGCAGTTGCTTAGCATCTTGTAAGCCTAAATGCTGGGCAAAGTGATTAAAGCTATTATCAACAGCAAGCGTTGCTGAAGTGAATATCCAACCAGCGCCAGACTCTTTAACCACAGCACTAAACTTATCACTCACCGTTAACGGCGTTTGATGCAATACCACACTGCGCGGTGTAGTTTCATACCAAAAACTCATACCATAAGCTTCAACATTGGCCATCACCTCATATTGCGCTAATAAATTCACCGCACGGTCAAAACAATTATCAATGGCTTCGTTTCTAGAGACACAAAGCTTTATCACTTGATATAAGAAATCTAAATCTATTTTTAAGTTAGCAAATTTTTGCTGAAATTGAGCTTGTTTATACTTTTCTCGCCAATTACCACGCTCGGGATCATAATTAAATAACAAGCGAAATTCTTGGCAGGTCTTTTGTAATTTTTCAGCAGCCAAACCTAGCTGTTTAACATCACTCAAACTGCTACGGTGTACTTGTAATACGTCGGTGCACAAATCAACCAGTTGCTTACTAGAAAATGCTTCACCAAAATACTCACTGGCAATATCGCCTATTTGATGAGCCTCATCAAATATCATCACCTGTGCTTTGGGGATAAGCTCACCAAAGCCGGTATCTTTTAAGGCCAGATCAGCAAAAAACAGGTGATGATTCACGACAATAATATCGGCATCACTGGCTTTTTTCCGCGCTCTAACTAAGTGACATGCTTCATAATCAGGACAGTCTCTTGCCAAACAATTATCCAAGGTACTGGTAACAAATGGAAAGATAGTCGAGTTTTCACTAACATTAACCAATTCGCCAATATCGCCACTTTGTGTACCATTTGCCCAGGTTTTTACCTTAACCAAGTCTTGCAACATTTGTGCATCCAGTTGACCACGGCTATCTTGGTATTGTGCTAAACGGTAGTTACATAAGTAGTTGGCACGACCTTTTAATAAAGCCACTTGCGCATTACTGGCTAATGCCTTTTTAATTAAAGGTATGTCTTTATGAAATAGCTGTTCTTGCAGGTTTTTAGTGCCTGTTGATACCACTATTTTTTTAGGTTTTTTTGGGTCTAACGCTAAAAAGGCAGGGATCAAATAAGCAAAGGTTTTTCCTGTACCCGTACCTGCTTCAACGATAAGCGATGATTGCTGCTCAATGGCCTCTGCAACATCAAGTGCCATATCGGTTTGCGCTTGGCGAGGTGAGAAGCCTTTAATGGCTTTAGCTAAAACGCCTTCTTGAGCAAAGGCTTGGCTAACTTTGGATGCTGTCATTTAAAACGAAAAGGCATGAATTGAAATTTATGATGAGAGTATACTTAACTAAAGCCTAGGCATAAAGATCTAAGTGTTTATCATTATTCTTATCGGTATTTCCCCCTTGCTCGGAATCATTATCCTTCAGCGCTAAACTTGAGTCCTTATCAGTATTAGCACTATTTTCACATTCGTCTTGATCATCAGATTTTTGCTCAGAGCTATGATATTTGTCTTCTTCACTAGTGAAGTAATATTCATGGTTTTCAAGGTGATTCGGGTCTTGGTTTAACTTACTGTTAGCGGCCTCTTTCAACAGTGCTTTAACCTTTAAGCTTGCCGGCTTAATGGGTACAGGGACTATGCGCGTTAATTGAGTTGTAAAAATATCCATCTTTAGTTCCTACACGGTTTCATGTTGCGAAGCTGTTAACTACTCACCCTATTATCGACCAAAAAAAAATTAGCTTTAACTTTTTACTTAGGGACTGATGCTATTTAAATAGTCTAGAGTAATAACTTTAACTCTGCTATATATAACAAAAAGGAATAAAAATCTTGTATTTATTACTTGCAGCTATCTTATTTAAGCAGTAGTGTAAATAACAGCTAAAGAAATCATCAATTTCAAGCTGTTCATTTAATTTTACTACAGCACGATAAATTAGCCATAACTAGCCAAGAATTTAACTGAGAATTTAACAATGATTATTAACCTGAATCGCCGACATCACCATCATCATAGCAATTAGCCCATTCAGCGTTAGTAACAAAAACACTGCAGGGCAAAGGCCTTTCAGTGGAATTAAGTAAACATTTATACAAGCAATCGAAAAAGCTTTTATAACAAGAAAATGTCATTACTAAACCCCCGAAAGAGTCTTTTCTCTCTCGGGGGTTTTTCGCATTTTAGCGCATTAGAAATTGTATATACATGACGAATTTTAAGATTAAGACACCATAGGAATTATCAATATGAGTACATCAGAGCCACGTTTACGCATTGCCATGCAAAAGTCAGGACGCCTTAGTGAAGAGACCCTAAAACTACTTAAGCTTTGTGGATTAAAGTTAAATCTGAGCGACAGACGATTATTAGCCCATGTCAGCAATATGCCTATTGATATTATGCGTGTTCGCAGTAGCGATATTCCTGGCTTGGTTATGGACGGTGTTTGTGACTTAGGCATTGTTGGTGATAACACCCTCGAAGAAGAAGAATTAGACCGCCAATTAAAAGGCAACAAGTCTGACTACATTCGCACTACCACATTAGATTTTGGCGCTTGCCGTTTTTCAATTGCTATGCCGGAAGAATTTGAATACACAGGCTTAGATTGTTTAAACGGTCTACGTTTTGCCACAACTTACCCGCAATTATTAAATCGCTTCGCTAAAGCTAACGGCATCAACGTCGAGTTTTGTTTGTTAAAAGGCTCGGTTGAAGTAGCACCTAGGGTTGGCTTAGCAGATGGTATTTGTGACTTAGTTTCTACTGGCGCAACGCTTGAAGCTAATGGCTTAAAAGAAGTGGCTGAAGTTTTCCGTTCAAAAGCATCACTAATCCAACGAGCTGACTCTTTAGGTGAAGAAAAACAAGCTATTTTAGATACGTTATTACCACGTATTCACGGTGTAATTAAAGCAAAAGAAAGCAAATACATCATGTTGCACGCACCAAAAGATAAAGTAGCCGAAGTCAGCAAGTTAATGCCCGGCACAGAAACACCCACTGTTTTACCACTTGCTGGACGTGACGACATGGTCGCTGTACACGTAGTCGCAACAGAAGCGTTCTTTTGGGAAACCATGGAGCAATTAAAAGCCTTAGGTTGTCACTCCATCTTAGTGATGCCTATTGAAAAGATGATGGGCTAATACTCGTCATACTTGCAACTTCTGCTGCATTGTCAGCCTTGTTTGTTGCCATCACTTAGGGAACTAAGCTCTGGCAACAAACAACTTGACAGCTTTGCTGAAGTCACAATTATTTAGCGGATATTCTCAAAGAGAATTATCGCAAAGAAATAAAAATTAATACCGAGAAGTAATTATGATTAATCAACTAATCAATTGGCAAGAACTGTCAGAGCAGCAAAAAAAATCCGCCCTTGCACGACCAGCAATCGCAGATAGTGCCTTGTTATCAACACAAGTTGCTAACATTTTAGCGCGAGTTAAAAATCAAGGTGATAAGGCTATATATGCTTTAACTGAACAGTTTGATGGTATAGCGCTTAGTACATTGTCAGTGAGCGCTGAGCAAGTTGCGCAAGCCAAGTTAGCCTTATCAGCTAAGCGCTTAAAAGCAATAAACACCGCTTACCAACAAATTAGAGCATTTCATATTGCACAACAGCCAACGGATATCACGGTTGAAACGACCCCTGGTGTTAAGTGCACCTTAAAAACTGAAGCGATAGAAAGTGTCGGTTTATATATTCCTGCTGGCTCGGCGCCATTGCCTTCAACGGTATTAATGTTAGGTATACCGGCGCAACTTACCGGTTGCAAACGTACAGCTCTTGTTTGTCCGCCTGATAAAAATGGCCAATTAGCCAATGAAGTGTTAGTGGCTGCTGATCTTTGTGGTATTAGTGAAATCTACACGGTTGGTGGCGCCCAAGCGATTGCCGCACTTGCTTATGGTACACAAACAATAGCGGCGGTAAATAAAGTATTTGGCCCTGGTAACCGCTATGTTACCGAAGCAAAAACCCAACTATCACAACAAGTGCCGGGTTTTGCTATTGATATGCCCGCTGGCCCTTCTGAAGTATTAGTTATTGCCGATGAGCAAGCAAACCCAGCATTTATTGCTGCAGATTTATTATCACAAGCAGAGCACGGCGTTGATAGCCAAGTAATACTACTCAGTGATAGTGAAGCTTTAATCACACAAGTAGCAGAGCAATTAGAAAAGCAGGTAGTGACATTGTCTCGACGTAAAATAGCCGAGCAAGCGTTAACCCAGTCTCGATTGATTTTAACCAAAGACTTAACTCAAGCGGTGCAAGTATCGAATGAATACGGACCAGAGCACTTAATCATTCAAACTGAAGATGCTCCAACCTTGTTAAACAGTTTACGTAATGCGGGTTCAATTTTTGTCGGTGCTTACACGCCAGAATCTGCAGGTGATTACGCCAGCGGCACTAACCACGTTTTACCAACGTACGGTTACTCAAAGGTTATCTCAAGTTTATCGCTGGCTGACTTTTCTCGTCGCTATACCGTACAAGAAATAACTAAATCAGGTTTGGCGAGTTTAGCGGAATGTATTATTGAGTTAACCGATGCCGAAGGTTTAGATGCCCACCAGCGCGCTGTTACCATTCGCTTAGAGGAAGGAGTTTAAACATGGCTAAGTTGAGCATCAGTGAACAATCTTTAACTACCGCAGAGAAATTAGCGCGGCAAGAATTAATCGCTATGGTGCCTTATCAGTCGGCTCGACGTTTATTTTCTAGCGCTGATGCCCAAGAAGATAAGATATGGCTAAATGCAAATGAAGCGCCAGGTAGTGGTCAATATCAGCTATCGGCAACAAATATCAATCGCTACCCTGATTTTCAGCCCGATAGCTTAATCTCCGCCTATAGCGAATATTCAGGCTTAGCAAAAGATCAAATACTGGCAACTCGAGGGGCAGATGAAGGTATAGAGCTGATCATTCGCAGTTTTTGTAAAGCATACCAAGACAGTATTTTAATATGTCCACCCACTTACGGTATGTACGCCATTAGTGCAGAAAACCACGGTGCCGCAGTTATTAAAGTAGCGCTTAACTCTGCTGATTTAACCCTAGATTTAGAGGGTTTACAGCAGCAAGTTGGTAAAGTGAAAGTGGTATTTTTATGTTCACCGGGCAACCCGACGGGGAATTTATTGCCGCAAGAACAAATTATTGCTGCGATAAAGCTTTTTAAAGATAGTGCCATGGTAGTAGTTGATGAAGCTTATATAGAATTCAGCCCTGAGTATTCTTGCGCCAAGTTGTTAAGCGATTTTGATAATGTCATTGTACTAAGAACCTTATCTAAAGCCTTTGCCCTAGCGGGTCTTCGTTGTGGATTTACCTTAGCAAATAATGACGTAATTACCTTGTTAACTAAAGTTATTGCACCCTACCCTATTTCAGCGCCAGTAGCTGAAATAGCCAGTACGGCATTAACAACAGGCTTAGGTAAAATGACCAAGCAAGTTCAAGCAAGTAATACTTTGCGTGAACAATTGAACCTCTGGTTAACAAAGCAAGTTTGGTGTAAGCAAGTCTTTGCTAGCGATGCCAACTTTGTCCTTTTTCGCTGCCAAAGTGAGCAAGATAAAGCCAATATATTTGATCTTTTAGTTAAAAATAATATTTTGATTCGAGATCAATCTAAACAAATACAGCTGGAAAATTGCTTACGCATTAGCATTGGCAGTAAACAAGAAATAACAATACTTCAGCAAACTTTATTAACCCAATTGTCAGCCCACTAAGGCCAGTCAACAGCAAACATATTGAAGAGCATTTTATGAGTAATACCCAAGAGAAGATATTATTTATCGACCGTGATGGCACTTTGGTTGAAGAGCCAGTTATCGATAAGCAACTTGATAGCTTAGAAAAACTAGTCTTTGAACCCAATGTCATTATTGAGCTACTAAAACTACAAGCCAAAGGCTTTAAACTGGTGATGGTGTCGAATCAAGATGGTTTAGGCACCACTAGTTTCCCACAAAGCGATTTTGACTTACCTCATAACAAAATGATGGATATATTCAGCTCGCAAGGTTTACATTTTCAAGAGGTATTACTTTGCCCTCACTTTGATGAAGACAACTGTAACTGCCGTAAACCCAAACTGGGTTTAGTAAGTGATTACTTACAACAAGGTCGAGTAGATTTTACCAATTCATATGTTATAGGCGATAGAGAAACCGATATGGGGCTTGCCGCCAACATGGGTATCGTTGGCATCAAGTACAATCGTGAGACATTAAATTGGGCGCATGTTAGCGAACAAATTATTAATCAGTTAGAGCAACCAAGAATAGCAACGGTAACTCGCACAACCAAAGAAACTGACATCACAGTAACCGTTAATTTAGATAAAGCTGGCAGTAGTAAAATAGATACTGGCTTAGGTTTTTTTGACCACATGCTTGACCAAATCGCTACTCACGGCGGTTTCAGCCTACAATGTAAAGTTAGCGGTGACTATCATATTGATGATCACCACAGTGTTGAAGATACCGCACTTGCCCTTGGCCAAGCATTAAGACAAGCATTAGGTAATAAACGCGGAATTAATCGTTTTGGTTTTGTAATACCTATGGATGAATGTCGAGCAGAATGTGCTATCGATCTTTCTGGTCGTCCTTGGTTAGAGTTTGATGCTAAATTCACTGCGGATAATGTTGGTACTATGTCAACACAAATGGTCGGACACTTTTTCCGTTCATTAGCCGACTCAATGTTAATTACTTTACATTTATCAACCAGTAAAGGAAATTGCCACCACCAGGTAGAAAGCTTATTCAAAGTATTTGGCCGTGCGTTAGGTCAGGCTATAAAAGTTGATGGTGATGCTATGCCAAGCTCTAAAGGCACGTTGTAATGGCTGAAGTAATGACAAAACTAAAAACAGCAACAAAGAATGTAATAGTAGATACTGGTTGCGCGAATTTAGCCTCGGTTAAGTTTGCCGTTGAGCGGTTAGGTTATAAGGTTACTATCACTGATGATACTGAGCTAATCCAACAAGCTGATAAAGTAATACTCCCCGGTGTTGGCAGTGCTAAACACGCCATGGCTAATATCAAAGCTAAAAACTTAGTAACTGTATTACAAAATCTCACTCAGCCAGTACTTGGCTTTTGTTTGGGCATGCAGCTAATGACTGAGTCCTCAACTGAGGGTGAAAAATCCTCAACTGAAGGCGGAAAAGATAATGTAGTGCCTTGCTTAAACTTAATTCCAACAAAAGTTGAGCCATTAAAAGCACAAGAAAATAGGTTGCCACATATGGGCTGGAATACATTGACCCAAGTATCAGACCACCCTATTTTCAACGGTGTTACGACAGGTGATTACTTTTATTTTGTCCACAGTTTTGCCGCGCCAGTCAGTGAGTACACCATTGCCAGTTGTGAATATGGCATTACTTTCTCAGCAGCAATAGCTAAAGATAACTTTATTGGCTGTCAATTCCACCCTGAGCGCTCAAGTGCTTTAGGCAGTAAAATCATTCAAAACTTTTTAGAATTAGAGCCACAGGAGCTTGTGAAATTATGATGATTCCCGCAATTGATTTGATTAATGGCCAAGTTGTGCGTTTGTATCAGGGCGACTATAACCAAAGAACCAATTACCAATATACCGTAAAAGAGCGTCAACAGGCTTATGCTAAAGCAGGCGCTATTGTTATGCACTTTGTTGATTTAGATGGCGCAAAAGACAGCACCAAGCGTCAATTAGCTACATTAAAAACTGTTGTTAAGCATCCATCGATGATCATACAAGTGGGTGGTGGTGTACGTTGTGAAGACGATGTAAAGCAACTGCTAGAACTAGGTGCTGATCGTGTTGTTATTGGCAGTTTAGCTATTAAACAACCTGAACTAGTCACGCAATGGCTTAAAACCTACGGTTGTGAAAAAATTGTTTTAGCGCTAGATATTAAAATTGATGCCCAAGGTAATAAAACCCTGCCAACTCATGGCTGGATTGAAGACAGTGGTGTTAACCTAGAAGAGTTACTGGCTCAATATCAAGATGCAGGCATTAAACACGTGTTATGTACCGATATTAGTAAAGACGGCACGTTAACCGGTACTAATGTTGATTTATACACAGAAGTTTGTGCCAAGTACCCAGAAATTGACTGGCAAGCATCGGGCGGCATTGGCAGCTTGGACGATATCAAAGCGTTAATACCCACGGGTGTCAGCGGCGTAATTTTGGGTCGTTCGTTACTTGAAGGTAGGTTTACTCTAGAAGAAGCTATTGCGTGTTGGCCTCAATCGTCATAAAAAGAATGTAAACGGCATTGTCGTCACTCTTCACGCCATCACTTATAAAAGATAAGTTCAGGCGTTTATCATTTGACGGATTTGTTTAAATCCATTTAATTTAGATTGAAACTTAATTAGAAAAAATTGTGAAGTAAGGAATATGCTAAATGTTAGCTAGGAGAATTATTCCATGTCTCGATGTAAGAGATGGAAAAGTAGTAAAAGGTGTTCAGTTTCGTAATCACGAAATCATTGGTGACATAGTACCCTTAGCACAGAAATATGCAGAAGCTGGTGCTGATGAATTAGTATTTTATGATATTACCGCAAGCAGTGATGGTCGTGTGGTTGATAAAAGCTGGGTAACGCGTATTGCTGAAGTTATTGATATTCCATTTTGCGTAGCTGGTGGTATCAAAAGTGAAGCAGATGCGAAAGAAATATTGATGATGGGCGCAGATAAAATTAGCATTAACTCTCCTGCCTTACGAGACCCTGAGCTTATCACCCGCTTAGCCGATGTTTTTGGTCAACAATGTATTGTTGTTGGTGTAGATAGCTTTTATAACAAAGATGCTAATAATGGCAAAGGTGAATACCAAGTTTATCAATTTACTGGTGACGAGAAACGTACACAAAAAACAGGCTGGACTACCTTTGACTGGATTGAAAGAGTCGTCAGTCTAGGAGCAGGTGAAATAGTGTTAAACTGCATGAACCAAGATGGTGTACGTCAAGGTTATGATATCGAACAATTAAAGCAAGCAAGAGCGGTATGTAAGGTACCTTTAATTGCCTCAGGTGGTGCAGGTACTATGAAACATTTTAGTGATATTTACCAACAAGCAGATGTCGATGGCGCACTGGCTGCTTCTGTTTTTCATAAAGGTGTTATTGCCATTAAAGATTTAAAGACTTATTTAAAAGAGCAACGTATAGAGGTGAGACCGTGTTAGTAAACAAAGACAATATTAATGAGTTAGCATGGCAAAAAATGAATGACCTCATTCCTGCCATTATTCAACACGCGGCAACTGGTGCAGTATTAATGCAAGGTTATATGAACCAAGCCTCATTAGCCGCAACCCTAGAAACAGGTAAAGCAACTTTTTTCAGTCGTTCAAAACAAGCGCTATGGGTGAAAGGCGAAACCTCTGGTAACTTTTTAAACGTTAAGCAAGTATTAACAGATTGCGATAATGACAGTTTACTTATTGCTTGTTTACCTATCGGTCCAAGTTGTCACTTAGGCACAGAGTCATGCTTTCCTGAACAAAAATTAACTCAGCAAAACTTTCTCAGTGAACTTGAACAAGTTATTGATAGTCGGAGAAATGATGATCCAAAAGAGAGTTATACCGCGCACTTATTCTCTCGTGGCACCACTAAAATGGCACAAAAAGTTGGTGAAGAAGGCGTTGAAGTTGCACTTGCTGCTGTTGCTGAAACAAAAGAAGACTTATTAGGTGAATGTGCCGACTTGTTTTATCACACCTTAGTATTACTCGCAGATCAAAAAATTGAACTCAGTGAGGTTATGGCCGTATTACAACAACGACATAACAAATAGCGCTACCTTTCATTATTGAAAGCTCTCATCCTACTTTGCTAAATATTTGTATCCTTGTTATCTTAAATTAGACAGGGATGCATTTATTTAACTCCAGTGAAGTAGTTTAAAATATGATGGCGTTCTTCTATGGCAAAACCTTCTACAGAAATAGGCACTAAAACATTAACTACAGTACTGCTTATCCTTACACTGATAAGTATTAGTTCAAATGCCCTCGCCCGGCAGCATAGAGTGCTTATTTATATTCGTGATGATGTCTATATTGATTACCAGAAATTTGTTGCTGATAAAGATATCAGCTCAATAGATAACTTCTCCGGTAAAAATATCCGCCGCGACGTGGTCGACATGATTATTGCCCAGCAGGCACTCAAACTTGGTGGCTTTAGCCATAACTTCACTTACGCCCCAGGTAAAGTTAACTTTCGCAATACTAAAATGTTACAAAACGGTCAACTTTTAATAAGTTTTGATTCCTATTGGCAACAAGATGCATTACCGCTTGCCGACAAGGTTTATATCTCTGACGTAGTAATAAGAAATGGCGAGTATATCGCGGGAATTTATACTAGCCCGAAAAACACGAAAACCTTAGCGATTAAGGAACTCAGTGACCTTACTGAGCTAACGGCGGTATCAACACCCAAATGGCGTACTGACTGGCAAACACTTCAACAGCTTCCAATTAAAAACCTTACGAGAGACGATTCTTGGTTATCTATGGTACGCATGGTCGATATCCAGTGGATAGACTTCATTTTGATGCCCTTTAATTCAACCCCTGATCAAAGCTTTGTTATGAATAAAGTTCACCTAGTGCCCGTTAAGAATATTGGCGTGGTACTTAAAGATTCTCGTCATTTTGTCATAAGTAAGAAGCATCCAGAGGGGAAGGAAGCCTATATAGCGATTAATAAAGGCTTAAAAATACTGCGACAGCACGGCGCCATTGTGAAAGCATATCAACAAGCCGGATTTTTTGTTGATCGCAATAAAGTCAAAATAATCAATCCCTGAGTTCTTATCGATTTTATTCGATACATGGTGTAACATGCTGTCCAATAAAACGGCACGATTAATTACTTAAACTAAATCATTGTTCATTATAATGAGCCGTTATTTATCTAAGACACCATAAGAAGTCCCTGCTAAGGAATAGCCATGTTTAAGCGTAGAGCAATAAAAAAATACGGAAACCAACTATTACCTAAGCTACAGAAGCGTTATGGTGAACAAACTTTTTATAATGCTAGCCAAGTCAGAGCAACGATATATCAATGCAATTTCAATCCAACGTACTTGCCGTTAGGCTATTTACTCTTTCTTGATGCTTGTGCACTAAATAAAGTCGTCTCTATTGAATTCCCTGAATTATGCATAAAAAAGTATAAAGAAGAAATTAAAGATTACCTTGATGAACGCAAGTATTATGGTTACCTAAAACTACTAAGTATTTAACGGCCCTAAACTCACTATGACGATAAAAACAACCTGGCAAAACAAAGTATTTACTGAGCTATCGCTGAATCAATTATATGATGTACTGAAGTTGCGTATTGATGTTTTTGTCGTTGAACAAACTTGTTTTTATCCTGATTTAGACGGCGACAAAAACCTGCTTGACCGACACCCTCAAACGCTACATTTATTAGGTTATCAAGCAGAGCAACTAGTTGCTTATCTGCGCATTCTCCCTAAAGGCCAAAACTATGCAGACAATATAAGTATTGGTCGAGTAGTTATAGCCAATCAAGCCAGAGGCGGTGGTTTGGGCCACGAATTAATGACTGAAGCGCTATCGCTGTGTCAGCAACATTACCCTAACGAAGAAATCAAGATCTCTGCCCAACAACATTTAAAGTCATACTACCAAAGACATGGTTTTACTCAGGTATCAGCTATGTATTTAGAAGATGACATTCCACACATTGCTATGCTCAGAGAAACCAAGCAATAATTAAATGGAATTGGTATTCGTTACGCCAGGCATAAAAAAACTCGCCTTGGCGAGTTTTTTCACTTGAATAGCTAGAGAATAACTAGATATTAAGCAAGCTGAGCTGATAATAACTGATTAACTTTTTCAACAGCTTGTGTGCCATCAATAGTTAAATAACTACAGTTACCCGCCTTAGCTTCAGCTTGGTAAAAGTCTACTAGAGGCTTAGTTTGATCGTGATAAATAGATAAACGTTTACGTACGGTCGCTTCTTCATCATCTGGACGAATAGATAAATCATCACCGGTTACATCATCTTTACCGGCTACTTTTGGCGGGTTGAAAACAAGGTGATAAACACGACCAGAGCCAGAATGAACACGACGGCCAGCCATACGTTCAACGATCACTTCATCAGGCACATCAAATTCAAGTACGTGATCAACAGAGATACCGCTTTCTTTCATGGCATCTGCTTGTGGAATGGTACGAGGAAAACCGTCAAGTAAAAATCCTGCTTTACAATCGTCTTGAGCAACGCGCTCTTTTACTAAGCCGATGATCAAATCATCAGAAACTAATTGCCCAGCATCCATAACAGCTTTAGCTTTATTGCCTAGTTCAGAGCCGGCTTTAATTGCAGCACGCAGCATATCACCTGTTGAAATTTGTGGAATACCAAATTTAGCCATTAAAAATTGTGCTTGTGTGCCTTTACCAGCGCCTGGAGCACCTAATAAAACAATGCGCATATTATATAACCTTAAATTAATAGTTGATGTATTAAGTAAATATTACCTTTATTCAATGCTTATAAATTGTGTCTGATCAGACAAAAGTAATATTTCTTCGCTTTATAATAAAGCCGCAGACACTATACAAGCTAGCTTATGTGCAAACAAGTAGAGAAAGGAGGATTGAACAAAAAAGGAGGTGTTTCATGCATGAAACACCTCCTTTTTGAGACTAAAGTATTACCTAAAGCTTACCTTGCGATAAAAGTAGTTACTTAGTTAGGCTTAACATTAATTTATTTAAGCGAGCAACGAAGCTAGCTGGATCTTTTAAGCTACCACGTTCTGCTAACATAGCTTGGTCAAACAAGACTTCAACCCACTGACCAAATTTATCATCATCTTGCTCATCGGCAACATGTTTAATAAGCTCATGCTCACCATTGATTTCAAAGATAGGTAAAGCATCAGGTACCTCTTGACCAACCGATGCCATTAACTTAGCCATTTGGCTACTCATGTCATTATCATCAGCTACGATACAAGCAGGAGAATCAGTAAGACGTTGAGAAAGTTTAACCTCTTTAACCTTTCCTTCTAAACTATCTTTAATGCGCTTAACAACAGAGTCATACTCTTTCTCAAGCTTCTCTTGTGCTTCTTTAGTTTCAGCGTCATCCATATCACCCAGATCTAAACCACCCTGAGTAACCGACTGTAATTGCTTATTATCAAACTCTGTTAAATGGCTTACTAACCATTCATCAATACGGTCAGACATTAACAATACTTCAATGCCTTTTTTACGGAATACTTCTAAATGCGGGCTATTTTTAGCCGCTTCAAAGCTATCGGCAACAACATAATAAATCTTCTCTTGGCCTTCTTTCATGCGTTCAATGTAAGTAGCAAGTGATACATTTTGAGCCGCTACATTGTCATTAGTTGAAGCAAAGCGTAATAAGCCAGCAACTTGATCTTTATTTGCTTGGTCCTCAGAAGGGCCTTCTTTTAATACCTGACCAAACTCATCCCAAAATCCTTGGTATTTTTCCGCATCTTTTTTAGCTAATTTTTCAAGCATTTTCAATACGCGTTTAGTACAACCCTTACGAATCGCTTGGCTGATCTTGTTATCTTGTAATATTTCACGAGAAACGTTTAACGGCAAATCATTTGAATCTAATAAACCTTTAACGAAACGTAAGTATGTTGGCATGAACTGCTCAGCATCATCCATAATAAATACGCGCTGAACAAACAGCTTAAGACCGTGTTGCTTTTCACGGTTATACATATCAAATGGTGCTTTAGTCGGTACATATAATAGTGAAGTGTATTCAGTTTTACCTTCAACTTTATTATGTTCCCATAAAAGTGGGTCACCAAAATCATGAGAAACGTGCTTATAAAACTCGTTATACTCTTCATCGCTAATATCAGATTTTTCACGTGTCCATAATGCAGTCGCTTTATTTACTGGTTCCCATAATGCAGGAATAGCATCAACCGCTTCGACAGCAGGTCTTGTTACATTATCTTTCTCATCAGTTACTTCTGCTACAGCTTCTACAGCTGGAACTTCAGCAGTTAACATCTCTACTGATACTGAGATATGATCTGAGTACTTAGTAACAATAGACTTTAAACGCCAGTCATCTGCGAATTCTGATTCATCATCTTTTAAATGAAGGATGATATCAGTACCACGATTAGTCTTCTCAATTTTAGCCGTGGTGAATTCACCTTCACCTGCACTTACCCACTCAACACCTTCACTAGCATTGTCACCCGCTTTACGGGTACGCACGGTTACTTTATCTGCAACGATAAACGAAGAGTAAAAACCAACACCGAATTGGCCGATAAGTTGCGAGTCAGATACTTGATCACCTGATAATTGAGAGAAGAACTCAGCAGTACCTGATTTAGCAATAGTACCTAAATGCTCAATAACTTCATCAACGTTCATGCCGATACCATTATCAGAAATTGTTAATGTGTTATTTTCTTTATTACAGCTAACACGAACACGAAGCTCCCCATCGTTTTCATACAATGCATTATCTGATAATGCTTTAAAACGAAGCTTGTCTGCCGCATCAGCGGCATTAGATACTAACTCACGCAAAAATATTTCTTTATTTGAATAGAGTGAGTGGATCATTAATTGTAGTATTTTGGCGTTGTCTGATGCAAACGCATGATTTTGTACTTGATTAGTTTCTGACATCTAAAATATCTCCGGTGAAAAATTATTAATCTACTTTTAAAAAGTTGTTAGAAACTATGTGGGGTTTAGGATAAAAAATTCAAGGGAGATCTAGTTAATGACTGACAATTGACACTAATGAGTACACATGGATAGATAAACTTTATCGTTATAACTGCAGTTAAAGGCTAGCAGACTATTACTTAACAAAAGCCAGACGAAAGTTAACTACAATTAAGTATTGACTAATAATTCTGCAATGAAACTAAACAAAATAAGAAAGGATGCCGGAGTAGGTTTCCCTACTCCGGACAAATATACTCGTGAGATACAATTGACAGATCAGATCTTAGCACAAGTATTTTGTTATTAATTAACCACTAAGGGAGTAAGTTACAATTAATAACATATCAACAATACCTTATGGTGCGTATAAAACATACAGCCATTTTCTACTATAATATTACCATTGGGCATAGATAAGATACTTCCGCACATTGAAATAATTATTCACAAATGATAGGTAAATATTCACTTGAACTATAAAGTAATTTACCAACTATGGCATGATAACAAGTGATGGGCGCCAGAGCAGGGACCCTGCTCTGGCTGAGTATACTTATAGAAGGATGATTGACAGATCAGATCTACTACAAAGTATGCTGCTATTGATTTGTTTTACCGGAGTAATTTACAAATAAGTAATCACTGGATACTACTACCCGCCACGTATAATGTATACAATCATTTTTTACCATAATAGTACTTAATTAGATAAGTAGACATTACGGTGTGTCTAGCCAAATTATTATATTATTAGCTATACTTATTACCTTCGCTATAAATGTAGAACGTAGCCGACTGAATATAAAAATAACAAGTGATAATTACACTTTATAGCATATAGAAAACACAGAAGCGTAAGCTACAGGTTTCTATTCTTTATTGGAGAATTTACTAACGAGTGAAGTTTATCAATACCCCGCTACGCTCTCATATGATCTTACCTGTAACATAAGCCCCGAGCATCTGCGCAATTACGTTGACGTAAATGGATGTAACTTATTCGACTATGCAGGAGTATATTGTCCTGGTGAAAATGAGCAGACACACCTTATGCAGATAACACGGGATTTTAATTTAAGCCATACAGCAAAAATCCCGTTACTTTCGTAACGGGCTTATCGTGTGCCGAAGGCACAAATTAGAAGTTTAGCAATGTCCTACTCTCACATAAAGGGAATATCACCCACACGCTTACTGCCTCCGCCGCAACTGCGTTTCACTTCTGAAGCGCCGCGGCATAGAAGGTGAATGGGAGTAGGTGGCCACATCGCTATGGTCGCTAGACAAAAATAATTTTATATCAGACAGCAAAAAGCCCGTTACTTTCGTAACGGGCTTCTCGTGTGCCGCGGCATTGAATG
>NZ_JABSOV010000082.1 GCF_013215345.1 Colwellia sp.
CGAAGCCGCGGTTAAAGAGGGTGGTGTACTTGGCATGATGGGCTCATATAACGAATACTATGGTACTAATGCCAATCAAAGCAAACACTTGGTCATGGATATACTAAAAGGCGAGTGGGGCTATCAAGGTGTTTTACTTACCGATTGGCATGTTGATATTAATACCTATGATGCCGCTGTTAATGGTTTAGATTTAGAAATGGGCACTGATGTTGCTGATTATCAAGACTACTTCTTGGCTAAACCTTTTCTAGATATGATCCAAGCGGGTAAAATCCCTGAATCTGTCGCCGATGAAAAAGCTAGACGTATTTTACGAGTGCAGCACACTATAGGTATGTACGATGAAAATCGTTTATCGGGTGCTAGAAATACTAAAGCACATCAAGCTGCCGCCCGTAAAATTGCTACCGAAGGTGTGGTGTTGTTAAAAAATGACATTATTGGCACTAAAACGGTATTACCCTTAGATAGCAAGCAACTGAAAAATGTATTGGTACTTGGCCCTAATGCTGATAAAAAACATGGCACGGGCGGAGGCTCGTCAGAAGTAAAGTCTTTATATGAAGTGACGCCATTACAAGGCTTAAGGGCAAAGTTTGGTGAAAAAGTTAATATTACTGCGATGAGAGCACGCAGTAGTGAATTAGCTGCAATTGCCAGTGATTATGTAGAGAGTCGTCATTGGACAGGCACTCCTGCATGGAATATCGCTTATTTTACTGAAAAATCACGGATAAACTTAACCGAACAATATTGGATAGTTGATTCAAAATTTAAAGCCATAGCGCCAGCTAACGCTGAAGGTTCAGTCAATAATCAACACATCACTATGGCAGCAAAAATCAAACCTTTAATGTCCGGCTTGCATCAATTGAACGTGGAAATATTGGGTGATTTTCAATTAAAAATAAATGATGACATTGTTATTGCTCACCAAGTTAGTGTTGATACAACAAATGAACTTAGTGTATTAGCTTATGATATCGAGTTAATTGCAGGTGAGAGTTACCGTTTTGAAATTCAATATGATGGCAGTGAACACTTCACTTTAGGTTGGAATGCACCGGGTGAATTATTTAGTAGTGAAGCTGAGTATATTGCAGCAGCTAAACAAGCCGATGCAGTTATCTACTTTGGCGGTTTGAGTCATGGTGATGACAGGGAGTCAATTGATCGACCAGATATGAAACTACCTAACTCGCAAGATGAAATTATTAGTAAGCTAATTGCAGCCAATGAAAAAACTGTGGTATTCCTTGTTGCTGGCTCAGCTGTTGAAATGCCTTGGGCCGAGCAAGCTAATGCTATTGTTTGGGGTTGGTATGGCGGTATGGAAGCTGGTCATGCTTTTGCTGATATTTTAACCGGTGATGCTAACCCCAGTGGCAAAATGCCAATTACCTTGCCAGCTCATCTTGAAGATACCGCGCCAATTGCCCTAAACGATTATAACGCCAAAGAAAGTTTATACACCGAAGGGGTATTTATTGGCTATCGTTGGTTTGAACAACAAAATATAAAACCAACCTTTGTCTTTGGTCATGGCCTTTCATATACCAACTTTGCCTTAACGGATATTGCTTTATCGGCATCAAATATCACAGGGGGTGAAAATATAACTGTGACTGTCTGGGTTGAAAATACCGGTAAAGTCGCTGGTGCAGAAGTTGTGCAATTATATCTGCACGACATCGAGTCTAGTGTCGACAGGCCAATAAAGGAACTGAAAGGGTTTGCCAAGGTTTATTTAGCACCTGGTGAAAGTAAAAAAATTAGCATTACACTGACTAAACGTGATTTATCTTTTTGGGATGTTAACACTAATGATTGGTTAGCTGAAACTGGTCAGTTTGATGTGCTGTTGGGGACTGCTTTAAATAATATTAAACTCAGGGCGACTTTCACTTACCATCAGTAATTACTGCTGGTAATTATTAACAATAATTACCAGCAAAATGTCTACTTGGCGGAAGGGGGCTGTTAATGTCAGCCTTCTTTGCCAATAAGTTTCATGTTAAAGGGTATTTATTCTACCACCGCAGTGTTTATTTAAGTAAGCCACTACTATTATGCGACTAATTTTATTAAAATTAGTCGCATATATTTTAAAAAAGCCGCTATTTATGAAATTTAGTCCACTTGTGCAAGAGTTAATTGATTCACTAAAATGTTTACCTGGTGTTGGTGCAAAGTCTGCGCAACGCATGGCCTTTCAGTTACTTGAACGTAACCGACGTGGCGGCAGTAAACTTGCCAAAACTCTAGCAAAGGCGATGATTGATATTGGCCATTGCCAACAATGTCGTAATTTTACCGAAGAAGCCTTATGTGAAATTTGCCAAAGCCCTAAACGACAATTATCAACAACACTTTGTATTGTAGAGACGCCGGGTGACGTTATTGCCATAGAGCAAACCGGTGAGTTCTTTGGTAAATACTTTGTTTTGATGGGACATTTATCACCGATTGATGGCATAGGCCCGGATGACTTAGGCTTAGATATATTAGCGAAGCAATTTGCCAGTGGTCAGTTTATTGAGGTTATCTTAGCAACTAACCCTACAGTAGAGGGAGAGGCAACGGCACATTTTATTGCTGAGCTCGCTCAGCAATATCAAGTTAATATCTCTAGAATAGCGCACGGTGTGCCGGTAGGTGGCGAGTTAGAGTATGTCGATGGCAATACTTTATCTCATGCCTTATCAGGTAGAAAAGCCTATGAGATTTAGTTAATTAGGTTTAGGTTATGAGTTCTAGTTTATGAGCTTTAGTTAATCAGCTCTAGTAGGCTATTAATCGTTAATAAATAGACATAAGGCGGAACTAGAGGGAAGGTTTAACCGCCAGTAAATTTAACTTTAAAACCAGCCTTTTCTAAAACCTGTTGTATTACGTCACGCTTATCGCCTTGAACCTCAATGGTTTCACCTACGACTGAGCCGCCACTGCCACAGGTTTTCTTCAATTTCTTTGCTAATTCTTTTAGTGCTTTACTGTCTAGTCCTAGGCCACTAATAACAATAACACCTTTGCCTTTTCTACCTTTAGTTTCACGTCGGACCCGAGCAAAACCATCACTTGGCGTAACTGTTTTTTCTTTTTGTTGGCTAATACGGCCACTGTCAGTTGAATAGACTAATGAATCATCACTTGCTGGCGCCGCGTTATCACGCTCAATGGGTGCTTTACCAAATGCGGCGGCTAAATCACTTAAACTAGACAAACTATTTTTCATAACTCACTCAATACTATTAATCAGATTGGGATAACTAAACAAATTTTAGATAAAAGAAAACCACAGAAACGTTAATAGTCACTGTGGTTTTATTATATCAAGGCTTCAACAAGCTGAAAACTGCTTGTTAGCAATAAATTATTGCCTCAATATTTTATAGTTTGCTTTCTAACTCAGGTAAAGCATCAAACAAATCAGCAACAATACCGTAATCTGCTACTTGGAAGATTGGTGCTTCAGGGTCTTTGTTGATAGCAACAATGACTTTTGAGTCTTTCATACCGGCTAAATGTTGAATCGCGCCACTAATACCGACAGCGATATACAGGTCTGGTGCAACAATTTTACCTGTTTGACCAACTTGCATGTCGTTTGGTACAAAGCCAGCATCAACAGCTGCGCGTGATGCGCCAATAGCTGCGCCAAGTTTGTCGGCAATACCGTCAAGCAATTTAAAGTTCTCGCCATTTTGCATACCGCGACCACCAGAAATTATCACAGTAGCTGCACCTAGATCAGGTCGTTCAGAGACAGTAAATTCATCATTTACATGACTTGAGATACCCGCATCAGTAACGGTAGCTAAAGTAACAACTTCAGCATTACCATCGGTCGCTACGGCATCAAAGCCAGTAGTACGGACAGTGATAATCTTTTTGTCATCTAAACTTTGTACTGTGGCAATCGCGTTACCTGCATAGATAGGGCGAACAAAAGTGTCGCTACTTTCAACATCAATGATGTCAGAAATTTGCGCAACATCTAATAACGCAGCAACTCTAGGCATAAAGTTTTTGCCGGTAGTTAATGCCGTTGCTAGGATATGTTCATAATCGCTTGCTAATTCAGTCACTAACAAACTGACATTTTCAGCAAGTTGATGTTCATAAACAGCATTGTCAGCAACTAATACTTTGCTTACGCCATTTACTTTTACTGCGGCATCAACAACATTTTGACAATTAAAGCCAGCTACTAGCAAGGTGATATCACCACCAATTTTTTGCGCAGCGCCAACGGTCTTTAGAGTTTCAGCTTTTAACGAGCTGTTGTCGTGTTCAACAATTACTAAAATACTCATGAGATCACCTTGGCTTCATTTTTCAATTTTTCAACTAATTCATCAATACTTTCAACTATAACACCGGCTTTGCGCTCTGCTGGTGGAGTCACTTTTAATAATTTAGTACGTGGGGTTAAATCAATGCCAAAATCTGCCGCTGGTCTTACAACTAATGGCTTACGCTTGGCTTTCATAATATTAGGTAATGAAGCATAACGAGGTTCATTTAAACGTAAGTCTGTGGTTACAATCGCAGGTAAGTTAAGGGCAAGCGTTTGTAAACCGCCATCTACTTCACGGGTAACATTAACTTTTTCGCCTTCAACTTTTACCACTGAAGCAAAAGTACCTTGAGGCATACCTGTTAGTGCTGCTAGCATTTGACCTGTTTGATTGTTATCGCTATCAATTGATTGCTTACCTAAAATAACAAGTTGTGGTTGCTCTTCTTCAACTACTTTTTGTAATAACTTAGCAATGTTTAATGCATCTAGGCTTTCGCTAGTTTCAATTTGAATAGCGCGATCGGCGCCTAACGCTAATGCGGTACGCAACTGCTCTTGGCAAGACTTATCACCGATAGAAATTGCAATGACTTCTGTAGCTATACCAGCTTCTTTTAAACGTACAGCTTCTTCAACGGCAATTTCACAAAAAGGGTTTATCGCCATTTTTGTATTGGCAAGATCTACATTGGAATGATCGGGTTTTACTCGAACTTTGACGTTATAGTCAATAACACGTTTTATAGGAACTAATACTTTCATCGCAGCCTCTGAAAAGGTTGGTTAATTTACAATAATAGTTAAAAGATACCCTCGGTTGACGTCAACGTCAACGCAATCTTGGTTAAAACTTTTAAACTAAGATACAATCTATTTAAATGCTCATGTCAGTGTCTTGCTTGAGCACTTGTAATAAGATACTATCAAACACCTGTTTGAATATCAAACGCATGTTTGAATTTAATTACAAGCTTTTAAAATAATTATAGAATAATACTGGGAGATCTTATGGAACGCGAATCGATGGAATTTGACGTAGTCATTGTTGGCGCTGGACCTGCAGGTTTATCAACTGCTTGTCGCTTAATGCAACTTGCACAAGAAAAACAACAAGAATTAATGGTTTGTGTGGTGGAAAAAGGCTCGGAAGTGGGCGCACATATTCTGTCAGGTGCTGTTTTTGAACCAAGATCTTTAAATGAATTATTTCCAGACTGGCAAGAAAAAAATGCACCGTTAACGACTAAAGTAACGGGTGATGATATTTACCTGTTAAATAATGACAGCTCAGGCATCAAGTTACCTAACTTTTCTGTCCCAAAAACTATGCACAATGATGGCAACTACATTGTTAGCATGGGTAATGTTTGTCGCTGGTTAGCTGAGCAAGCAGAGCAACTTGGTGTTGAAATTTTCCCAGGTTTTCCTGCGCAAAGTGTTATATATAATGATGATGGTAGCGTTGGCGGTATTATTACCGGAGATATGGGCTTAGATGCCGACGGTAAAGAAAAAGACTCGTTTGAGCCAGGTATGGAGTTACGTGCTAAATACACAGTGTTTGCTGAAGGTTGTCGTGGTCATCTAGGTAAAGAGTTAATTGAAAAGTTTAATCTTGATGAAGATAGTTCACCACAACATTATGGTTTAGGTTTTAAAGAAATTTGGGACATAGCGCCAGAAAAACATCAAGAAGGTTTAGTAGTACATACTGCTGGCTGGCCATTAGATAAAGATACTACCGGTGGTGGTTACCTTTATCATGCTGAAAACAACCAAGTATTTGTTGGTTTAATTGTTGATTTAAATTATAGCAACCCACACCTAAGTCCTTTTGATGAATTTCAGCGTTATAAACATCATCCTAAAATTAGCCAATACCTTGAAGGTGGTAAGCGTGTTTCTTACGGTGCTCGTGCTATGGCCAAAGGCGGTTTTAATTCATTGCCTAAAATGACCATGCCGGGTGCATTATTAGTGGGTTGTGACGCTGGTACCATTAACTTTGCTAAAATCAAAGGTAATCATACGGCGATGAAATCAGGCATGCTAGCTGCTGAAGCTATAGCCCAGACATTGATTAGCAGTGAAGGTATTGCGGCTGAAGGTAAGCAAGATTTAACTAATTTTACCCAGCTTTATAAAGACTCTTGGTTATATGAAGAGTTATACAATACCCGTAACTTTGGTCCAGCGATGCATAAGTTTGGCACCATGTTAGGTGGCGCTTATAACATGGTAGATCAAAACTTCTTTGGCGGTAAATTACCGTTTAACTTTAAAGATGACACCTTAGACTATGCCCAATTAAAGCCAGCTGCAGATATGCCGGTTATTGATTACGCAAAGCCTGACAATAAATTAAGCTTTGATAAGTTATCTTCAGTATTTTTGTCAAATACGAACCATGAAGAAGAGCAGCCTTGTCACTTAAAACTTAAAGATGCAGCTATTCCTATCCAGGTGAATTTAGCTAAATTTAATGAGCCAGCACAGCTATATTGTCCTGCAGGTGTCTATGAAGTTGAAAAAACTGAGCAAGGCGATAAGTTTGTCATTAACGCGCAAAACTGTATTCACTGTAAAACCTGTGATATTAAAGACCCAAGTCAGAATATCACTTGGGTAACGCCAGAAGGTACCGGTGGTCCAAACTACCCGAATATGTAATCGCTAATTAATTTTAGTGTTTAAAAGCCCGAAGTACTCTAAAGAGTACTTCGGGCTTTTGCTTTTTAGCGGCTAAAAAGTTGGGCTTATACAGTAAGGAGTTCTAAAGCAAGGAGGTTATATACCCGTTACCATTCAAGATACATGTTTCAGAGTGCTTGAGCAATTTCAATTCAAGGCATATCAATGTAGCCATGGTTATTCAGGATAATATGCTCCTGCATTCTCTAATAGGCTACATCCATGTAGCGTCATTTCAAATTGATGTAACGATGAAGTGATGTTGCTCAAGCGCTTCTGCGATGGGTTTTAAATGACTTTATGCGGTGTTAAAGAACAAAAATATAGAATAACTATGTTTACCTTCTTCTCCTTGCCTAAAGTCATTTAAATTCCCACTGAAATCGAGCACTTTGAATGGTAACGGGTATATATTAGAGCTGTAATAGTTAGCTTTAATTAGATATTTTTATCAGATTATATTTTTTTAATGCCGGTATAGCCCGATGAAGCAGCGTTTCAATTTCATCTAATTGGCTGAACTTCTGACAAATGATAGCCGCTTTTTTATCGAGTGCTTTGGCACGTTCAGTGACTTCTAACTCTAACCCTTTACTAATGCTTTTTAAGCGTGTATCAAAGGTAGTTATTCGTGTTTCACCACCGTAATCACTATTGTCATCGTCTGCTAGAATTGACTGACCAACCGCGGCTAAGATAGAGCCAATAGACGTTGAAATCATCGCTTCAATCTCTTGTTCAAATTGACCTGTTAGCATTTCATCATAATCATTTAAGTCTTGTGGGGCGATATAATAGTTATCGGCACTTTGATTAAAGCGTGCGCGTATCCGCCACTTTAACTCATCAAACTTGGCTTGTACTTTTTGCTGTGAAGCACTATTCTCACCGGTTAAGCCAGCAATCACTTCATTGACTGCTTTTAAAGCAATATCAACACCTTCAACTGCAATAGAGACTATTTCGGGTACTTGCTGGCGAATCCCAGTACTAAAGCTGCTTAATAATTGTTGCTGTTCAATAGATAAGCTGACTTCTCTACCACTAATAAAAAGTTGTTTGCTATGGTTAATTTGTACTAAGGTTTTACCTTGCTCGACAATACGGATATGTTTGGGGTCAATAATAACCCCAAAATTTAGGTTGATAGAGCATTGCTGGGCATAGGCTTGCTGGTAAAAAGGTAAGCTAACGAAAAGCATAAAACTATATTTTAGCGTTGAGATATTTACCATAATCGTTAAGTATTCACTATCGGGTCAATAAGTATCTTTCTTTCACGATAGATCATTTTACTTGGGCCATATTCTCGGCGGGTTCTATCATTAAAGTCACCGACAATGAGCTCTACGCCATGATAAAGCTTTTCAGTTGCTTCAATATACACACTGGCCATGTACACTTGCAAGCTATCTTCAAGGGTGCTTTTTTCATTGAGCATTTCACCCATTTTATTGGCATGATATTGGTAGGTTGGCACTATTTTGGCTATTAGCTCTGGTTTTGCTTTTTCTTTCGGCAATTTCTTTAATTTATTTATTGCCGCTTTTAATTCATTGGTTTTATCTGTCTCTTCTTTGAGTAATACTTCTACTTGATGAATTTCATCTTTAAATTTCAGTATTTTGTGCTCAAAATTAACAATGGTATTACTACCAGCGGTAGCACCAATCATCCCCGCGTTTACCGAGCTGCCTGCCTTGGTATAACCGCCAATGAGTTTGCCATTGGCTTTGTCATTTTTTCCTATCCATAGGCGACCATTAATATCTAAAATACTGTGCAGTAACTGGTTTTCAATACGCACGTCTTGAGCACTGCTGATTTGTGCGTATTGGGCATATTTAGCATAAATACTGCCTTTAGCATGAATATTTACACTCATAGTAACGTCGGTAATATGAGTTTTTTCAATGTCATGTTTTCGGCCAATAATGCCACCCGAAATAGTAATGTCACCACCTGAATCAAGCGTGGCTGACTCAACAAAACCACCAACGGTAATATCACCTGAAGCTGTTACTTTCATGCCTTCAGTAACATCGCCATCAATAATTACACTGCCAGTAAAATTAATATTACCAGTAGCCACATTGACGTTTTTTATCTTATATATCTCGTCAACTTCCATACCATTGTTAATAAGCTTAGGTAGACCAACTTTCTCTGATACTAATATATTGTTGTTTTTCGGACTTATATTAGTCCCTTCACCCGCAACTAGCTCTACGTCATTACCTGGCTCAGGTGATAACGGTGTCGCTGTTACCGTGTAACCTTGTATACCTTGTGTTAACGGGACTTTTTTAGCTAAAGGGTCACCAACTTTTACACAGATAATATCGCCTAGATCGCGCATGTCTACGCTACCATCTTCGCGTTTTTTAGGTTTTAGTATACGTGTTTGTGCACTTTCGACTAATGGCTTGATGATGGCATCTTTACCGTTGACAGGTACTCTTCCTGAAGCAATTTGCATATCAACTTGATTATTAGGGGCTTCTTTTGCGGCAAGTTGGGCAAGTTGTATTAAATGCTCTTTACTAAAGCCTTTTTTTACCCCAGCTTCTTGTGCTGCTGTTAATATTGCTTTTGCCGTGAGGTGTTTACCACCTTGAGCACTAGTAATTTCAGCCTTGGCGCCCATTTCATCAGATTCTATGGTGATATTAATTTTTGCATCTACACGTTCAAGTACTTGATAACGTATGGTTCTACCGGTTTTTTTATCTTGTAAGGTTTTGAGTACATCATTTAACTCAGCCACGGCATTTTTAACATTACCATTATTGAGTCTAAGTTTTTTAAATTCTGAGGCATCAATTAGCTCTTTGATAGTCAAAGCGGAAATAGTATCTCCGCCTTTAATGGGCTCTAACACTAAATCGATATTATTCTTATTATTACTAATTAAACTGGCTTTGGTCATTACGGGGCTCCCCTAACCGTTAAGTACTGCTGAGCCAAATAACGGGTAGATGCTGTGCTTTTATTTTATAATTATTATGTGTGTGTTTGATCGAAAGCTGGCTTTACCTATAGCAAACCTACATATAATGATTTTGATGGATTTTAATAAAGCTTGTGGTGCCTTCTTTAGAATAATCAATCTTATACTCAATGCCATCAAGTGCTTGGACAAATAATAGTGTTTTCTCTTCACCAAATAATTCAGCAGAAGCAATATCAACAATATCTTGGTAAGCTTTTTTGGCAATAGAGCGTTTTGCAGGCACTTCACCCTTATAAATTCCTATGCCGCGGTGGCTGATAATAACGACAGATTTCTCGCCGTTGACAATAAGTAAATCGAATTTTTTTACTTTGTGTATTACGGTATTACGGCCGCTGGTTATAAAATTTTTCTCTATCAAAATAGGCTCCTAGTATTCATTTGTTACTTATCTTTGCTATTAGTCTTAATATATAAATTTTTACTAAACTAAGCAATGACTAAGCGATGACTTATCAGCTGATAATATTATTCTAGTTGATAACTTTATTAAAGCTTTGTCCTTTATCCTTGACAGCCGACAGCGGTAAAAAGGCTCTTTCTATCACATAGTTTGGTGTAGCCGTTACCTTTTGTAGGTATCGGCGTAATAAGTCTAAGCCTATTGCCGCGACAAACTGTTGAAACTGATGCCTATTATAAGGTAATAACAAACATTGAGTTTTGATATTGTCAATGCTACCCCAAGCTAACCAAACGGTACCCACAGGTTTATCTTCACTGCCACCATTCGGGCCGGCAATACCAGATACAGCAATGGCAAGATCTGCCTTCGACTTTAACAATGCACCTTTTGCCATGGCTATTACCACAGCTTCACTTACTGCGCCGTCTTGCTCGAAAAGGCTAGCAGGGACATCAAGCATAGCCGTTTTTATTTCGTTACTATAGGTGACATAACCGGCTTCAAAGCTCAATGATGAGCCACTGATTTCTGTTAATTTACTGGCAATGAGTCCACCAGTGCATGATTCTGCTGTGGTGACCTTTACAGATTGCTGCTGCAATTGGTTAAGTAGGTGTTCGGCTAAAGGTTTTGGTCTGCCTTGGATTTCAGCTATTAGATGCTCGCCAAGCACCTTGGCTAGCTTCTGTTGCCATAGTGGTTTTAATGCTAAACCTTGCTTGGTATTTGTGGTTAGTTTTATTTCAAGTAACGGCATACCGGCACGAAAACCCAGCTCTATTTCTGCGGGCCAATTGGGCAGTTGCTCATTAATGGCTTTTTGCAAACTTGACTCACCTAAGCCAAACACCTGCAGGCGAGTAACATCTGTGGTTAAATTACTCGGTAATTTTTCAGCAATAGCGGGCACTATTTGTTCTCTTAGCATGTTTTTTAGTTCATGAGGCACGCCGGGGGTACAGTAAATATCACACTCTTTATAACGCACGGAAAAACCCACCGCGCTGCCACTTCTATTGGCGATTATTTGGCAACCAGCAGGCAGTATCGCTTGTTTTAAGTTAGGGGCATTTAATTCAGTACCACGTTGTTGACACCAAAGGGTTAAATGAGCAAGCGCTTGTGGGTGTTGACTTAACTCTTCCCCGATAGCAAGACTTAACGCTTGGGCGGTTAAATCATCCACTGTAGGACCTAGACCACCATTGATGATTAATATGTCGCTAGTACTTGCCATGTAGGTAATTTCACTGACCAGTAGTGCTAAATTATCGGCAATGGTTACCTTACGATTAACTTCAAGTCCAAGTACCTTTAATAATTGTGCCATCATGGCAGAGTTACTGTCGACAATGTCTCCAGTCATCAACTCATTACCGGTTAATAATAACTGTACTTTCGGGGCTGACATCTATCGCTTTCCTAACTGTAATTATTTGTCGATAAATTTAAACCTTTTTATCTCAACTTACATCTAATTTTTTTGTGAAGTCAAAAACAATATAAAATAGAGGGAATAATTCATGAGTAATAAAATTAACAACTGTTTAAAGCGTTTAGTGCTTTGTACCGCGCTTATTTTGCCTAGTTTGCAAGTATCAGCACAAGTGATTGAGGAAGTTGAACAGTCTTTTTCGATATCAAAGCAAAGTGATTTTAGCTTAAATAATATTAATGGCACTGTGACCATCAATAGCTGGCAGGAAAATAGCGTAAAAATACTGGCAAAAATTACCGCACAAACACAAACGTCTAGTGATGACGTGATTATTAAAATGACTCAGTCGGGTCCGAAAGTAACGGTTAGCACAGACTATAAAGAAAAGGGTTATCGCCAACATAAACAGGCAGCTAAAGTGGATTACCAAGTATGGTTACCAGCGGAGACTAATTTAACAGACATTGAGCTTATTAACGGTAGTTTAGTGATTAAAGATATAAGTGGGAAAGTAGCGGCGCAAGTGGTTAATGGTTCAATCAATGCGACCGGTTTAAGGGGAGACAGTGACGTTAGCTCAGTTAATGGCAGCGTAAATGTTTGGTATCACCAATATGCTCATGACATTGAAAATATAGCCGTTGAAACTGTTAACGGCAGTATAAAATTGTACCTTCCTGAAAATATCAATGCTGACATTACGGCTGATACCATGCATGGCAGTATTAACACTACCTTTGGCTTAACAGCTAACAAGAATGGTTTTTTGGGTCTTAACCTACGCGGAAAAATTGGCAACGGCGGAGGTCAAATTAATTTAGACAGCGTTAATGGCAGTATTGAGCTGTTAAAAAGTGAATAGCAGTCTGTACCTAGTTAGTTAGCAATGCATTATTGTCATTAGTGCATAAAAATAGAATTATTTTTTATATTTGCACTTTTTACCTAAATATAACCATAAGTTTGTTGATTCAAGCTTATGGTTTTTTTATGATTAACTAATAACTTAAAGTTCTAGTTCCACATGGCAAAATTTGAGGAAAACACATAGTGAGTAAAAAGACTTATCCCCGGGCGTTACTTTTTGGTCGTTGGTATCGAAATGATATTGATGAGCAAGGTAATGAAACCGTTGAATATGCTCAGCTTAGCAGTGATGGCAGCTTTGAATTTACCTTTATAACCCTTGATGAAAAGGGTGAGGTTATTGATGAAATTACCGAACTGGGTGATTGGGGATTAGTGGCAGATATTCACTTTACCTTAACAAAAAACGAACTGATTAATGAAGAACTCTACTCAGCAGATTTAAATAATGATGATAATTATCATGCATATAAAGTACTAGGGTTGGATCATAAAATATTTCATTACCAGCATATATTAACCAATGAAGAATATATTATGAGACGGGTTGTTGATAACCTCGGTCATTGTTAGAATAATGGACAAGAATTTACTGATTTACCTAAATTAAATTAAAATCAAATAAGAATTAGAGATAGTTAATGAAGCGATTAAAAGCAGCAAGTTTAATTACCGCAATAAAAACTCCTTACACCGAAAAAGGAGAAGTTTGTTTAAAAAGTTACGATTTCTTGATAAAAGAGCAAATCGCTGCCGGTGTTGATGGCATTGTCGTCGGTGGAACTACCGGTGAAGGGCACTTACTTAGCTGGGAAGAGCATTTAATGCTAATTGCTCATTGTGTGCATCATTTTGGTGATAAATTAATTATTGTGGGTAATACGGGCAGTAATAATACCCGCGAAGCCATAAAAGCCACCGAATATGGTTTTGCTATAGGCATGGATGCAGCACTACAAATCAACCCATACTATGGCCGTACCTCTCTTAAGGGCGTAATCGAACATTTTAAAAAAGTACTCGATATTGGTCCCGCCTTTATTTATAACGTGCCAGGTAGAACGGGACAAGATTTAACGGCAGAATTCATTGAGCCTTTAGCAACACATAAAAACTTTATTGGCGTAAAAGAGTGTGCTGGTAACGATCGTATTGCCTATTATGAAAAACAAGGCATTGCTTGTTGGTCAGGTAATGATGATGAAAGTTATGCCGGTCGTCATGAATACGGCTCCCATGGCGTGATTTCTGTTACTTCAAATATTATCCCTGGCATTATGCGTCAGCTAATGGATAAAGAGAACTTAACGCAAACCACAGTACTTAATGAAGAAGTACAAGACTTAATGAAGTGGCTATTTTGTGAGCCTAACCCGATTGCAATCAATAGCGCGTTAATGATGACAGATGCGGTGCCTAAAAATATTCGTTTACCTTATCAAGCACTGACACTAGAGCAACGTCAGCAGGGCCTAGATATTTTAAAAACCTTTGCCACTAAAGACTTAGTTGGTGATAGTTTATCGCTACTTGCAGATGATGACTTTAATTATTGTATTTAAGATCTGCATCTAATAGCTGCATTTAAGCGCTGTATATAGACGTTATGTGCTGGTAAACAGTTTTCAGCGCGAGACAACCTATAAATTTAAAGCCTCAGTTCTAACGTATGTTACAACTGGGGCTTTAATGTTTCTGGCAATTCAAAAAGTCGTTCTAAGCGCTCATCCCTTAACAAAGATAGCGGGCAATCAAAACGCAAGCTCACTGCGCACAGTTGTAAATTACATGGCTCATTTTCATCTGCTATGCCATGTAATCTATCACCTACCACCGGCAATCCAATACTGGCAGCATGTATGCGTATTTGATGCTTTCGGCCACTGTCTATTTTGACTTTTATTAACGAACGTTTGGCAGCGTTATCATACGCCAAGCAAGTAAAAGTACTGCGGGCACTCTTGCCGTCTATGTCACTGTCAATAACCTCTGGTTGTGATCTGTCACTGTGATCGCCATGGACAATAATGTGATAATGCTTTTCTAGTCGGTGATGCTCAAACATATTCGATAATGCTCGTGCCGCTGTTTTACTGTGCGCTACGAGGATCAAGCCAGTCGCCGCTCTATCAAGTCTATGGACAATAAAAGCAGGGCGTTCATTTGGTAAGTTTTGCTGAGCAAAGCGAGCAATAGTGCAATGATCACTCCATTTAGAGCCTTGTGACAACATACCGTAGGGTTTATACCAGACGCTGTAATCAACTAAGTCTGCAATCAACTGAGCTTGTGGGACAGGTGTACCGAGCACTTCACTATTGTAATAAAAATGCAGTTCATCACCAGGGAGTAATTGTTTTTTTACCCGACGTAAGCGTTGGGTTTGTTTTTTATTTTTTGATGGCGTTAACCATAAGGCACCTTTACTAATTGCTTGCTTTAGCGTTGCCTTGGACAGTACTATGCCTTGAGCTATCGCATAGTTCTCAAGTAAGGTAATCGCTGTACCACTTTGCTGTTCACTTGCTTTAATATGCCATTCAAACTTGTGATATTTGATTTGAGCGCTTTGACTGCTTTGATTGTTAGACTCAAGTGATGAGTCGGCGGACTGTATTGGCATAATTTTAGTGTGCTACAAGGCTGGTATGTTTATTTTACTAGGTTTATGGTCTGTGCAAAGCTAAAATAAGCCATTGATAATAATAATCTGCAAAATTGCAGCAAATGAGTACTAATATGAGCCGTGATCTAACACTTTTACCTGAAGATGAAATAGGCAATACCCTTTGGCAGATGAATCAAAATGGTGATGACCTTAACAGCGAACGTGAAATTGAATTCTCAATGTTATTTCCTAGTCAAGAATTAGCGCTTAAGTTCGGTCAGATATTATTAGAAAACAACCAAAAACTTTCATTTACGCCCAATGAAGCGAATGAAGATTTACCATGGGAAATTACTGCTTATCCGTATATGCCGGCAACTTATGAAAATATAACAAGTTATCAGGAGTTACTCGTTGCAGGTGCGGAACCTTTAAAAGGCCAGTTTTCGGGTGTTTATTTTATCGCTTAACTAGACACTTGTTTTAAGTGTACCCTTGGTTATATTATTAGTGAGTTTGACAAGTATATGAACATAGATCTTAAACAATTCTCAGCGTTACAAAAAGCCAGTAAAGAGTCGTTTTTTGAGCAAAAGAAATTACTTAAACAAGTAATGTTAGGTAAAACTGTATTCTGTAAAGTCTGTAAACAACCACTTAAACTTCATACCCCTGAGCAAGCTGGCCCAACAGGCGTACGCTGTGTAAAAGGCTGTACTGATATTTCATTAGATTTTGTTTAACCTTTCATAAATGTTTAGCTTTCTACCCATAAGGTTGAAAGCTAAAGCCATTATAAAAAAGTAGCGATATCTTCTAGGCTCTTTTTCACCTGCGCATGAGCAGGAACTGTCGCATCTTTATTTGGATAACCAGCAATGAGTAACATATAAGCACGCTCATTATCGCCACGTAGGCAAACCTTGTTTAAAAAAGACATGGGTTTTGGTGTGTGGGTCAAAGTGGCTAAGCCAGCATTATGCAGTGCGGTAATCAATATGCCAGTGGCTATACCAACCGATTCATGCACATAATAATTAGTTTTTTTATCCTCCTCACTTTCACCCTTACTTCCGACCTTAGTAATACCACCTTTCTTTTGACTAAAAATAGCGATTAACCAAGGTGCATGTTCTAAATAAGGCTTGTCAGCGTCAGTGCCTAAATCCTTTAACGCTTCTAGCCACTCTTCTCCTGCACGACCCTCATAAAAACCTCGTTCGTGAAACTCAGCTTGCTCTCTAATTTTTTTCTTAATACCAGCAGAGCTAACAGCAACAAAGTGCCAAGGCTGATGATTTGCACCACTTGGTGCTGTCCCTGCTGCTTTCAAACAGTTTTCTATAACTTCTTTATCGACAGGTCTATCACTAAAGCTCCGTATAGAATGACGGCGCTTTACTTGGTTATAAAAATCTTGCGAGCGCTCAAGCATTTCTGCTTCAGGGTATTCTATGTAATCGGAAAGAGGAGAGCAGTCATGTTGTTGCATAAGCAAGATGTCCTTTATTATTTTTGTTAGTTAGGGGTCGATAGGTGTTAGTAATTAAATCATATTTAGTAACAATATTTTAACAAGGAAAAAAAGGCAATAAAAAACCGACAAATCCCTTAACAGAAATTTACCGGTTCTATTTTATTGTTCATTTTGCAGCTAGTTAGTCCAAATCAGAGGAAAAAGCACGGAGCTGACGAATGTCAGTGAGTACTTTTGACAAATGATTTGGGCTTAATAGCAATAAAATTAACCTATAAAAGCACGAGCGTTACGGAACATGCGCACCCAAGGTGAATCTTCACCCCAGCTATCTGGATGCCATGAGTTAGCAACAGTTCTAAATACACGTTCAGGATGTGGCATCATAATCGTGACACGACCATCGGTAGTTGTTAATGCAGTTATACCATCAACTGAGCCGTTAGGGTTAGCTGGGTACGTTTCAGTAACTTCACCGTAGTTATTAACGAAACGCATTGATATAGTGCCTGAATTGTTAGCAGCATCAATGGCAGTATCAGAGCTAAATTCAGCATGACCTTCACCGTGTGACACAGCGATTGGCATACGTGAACCTTCCATACCTTTAAATAATACTGATGGACTCTCTTGTATTTCAACTAATGAGAAACGTGCTTCAAAACGCTCTGATTTGTTTTGTACAAAGTGAGGCCAGTGCTCAGAGCCAGGGATGATGGCTTTTAAGTTAGACAACATCTGACAACCGTTACAAACACCTAAAGTGAACGTAGTTTCACGTTCGAAGAACGTTTTAAACATTTCGCGAGCATTGTCATTAAATAAGATTGATTTTGCCCAACCTTCACCAGCGCCTAATACGTCACCGTAAGAGAAACCACCACAAGCAACTAAGCCGTTAAAGTCAGCTAAATCAGTACGACCAGATAAAATATCAGACATATGAACGTCAACCGCAACAAAACCGGCTCTGTCAAACGCTGCAGCCATTTCAACATGAGAGTTAACACCTTGCTCACGTAAAATAGCAACACGTGGGTTAGCTACTCCATCTGCACTGTTTTGTGCATCTTTAACAGCATCTCTAATAATAAGGTCAGCAACAATATCTTCGTTGATATCAAAAGTAAGCTCAGTGTTCAAACCTGGATCTTCAGTATCAAATTTAACATCGTGTTCTTGTTGTGCACATTCAGGGTTATCACGTAGCGACTGCATTCTATAGGTCGTTTGTGCCCAAACAGTACGGTAATAAGTACGAGAGTTTTCTAGGACAACTGTCCCATCACGGCTAAAGCGGATAGTATCTTCGTTGTTAAGTCGGCCAATTTCGGTGCAGTAATCAAGAATGCCATGTTCAGCTAAAATCGCGTGAATAGCATCAACGTCGCTTTCACGGATTTGCATAACAGCGCCAAGCTCTTCATTAAATAAAGTTGCTAAATCATCACTTTCGCCATTTGAAAGCTTACTGATGTCAATATCAACACCGGTATGACCGGCAAACGCCATTTCAGTAACAGTAGTGAATAAACCACCATCTGAAATATCATGATAAGCCACCAGCTTCTCAGCACGTACCAGTGCTTGCATGGCGTTGAAGAAGCCTTTTAATACTTCAGGGCTATCAACATCTGGAGTTTCATTACCTAGCTGTTTGTAAACTTGCGCTAAACATGAACCACCTAAACGCTTTTTACCTTTTGATAAGTCGATAGCAACTAAGCGAGTGTCACCCTTATCAGTGCGAAGCTCTGGAGTAACCGTTTTACGAATATCTTCAACAACACCAAAAGCGGTGATGATTAATGACATAGGTGAAGTGACAGACTTTTGTTCGCCGTTTTCGTCCCATTGAGTACGCATCGACATAGAGTCTTTACCTACTGGTATGGTTAAACCAAGGGCTGGACAAAGTTCTTCACCAATGGCTTTAACCGCTTCATAAAGACCAGCATCTTCACCAGGATGACCTGCAGGAGACATCCAGTTAGCTGAAAGCTTGATAGGGTTTAAATCACCAATATCAGTACCGGCAATGTTAGTTAGTGACTCTGCTACTGCTAAACGAGCAGAAGCGCCAAAGTTTAATAAGGCAACAG
>NZ_JABSOV010000083.1 GCF_013215345.1 Colwellia sp.
ATTGTGTTATATCGCCAGCTTACGTGAAGCCTTTCCTGAGATCATCCATAGCTTAGAAACTTACTCAGCCTGTCGGTTACTCTTGTATCGAGAACGAGCGGTTATCTCGCAGCAGCTTAAACAAGCGGTACTTGATAAACCCGAAGCTGAACGCATGATCATGGCAGTGGAAAAGCGCATGGCGGCACTCAATAAAGCACCAAATATCGAAAACTCAGCTTCTGGCGAACAGTTAATGAAACAACTAGCTTGGTTACAAGAGCTACCTAAAAGTACCCAAGAAAAAGTGAACAGCATTATGCAACACAGTATTTATAACCCCAATGAAGAAATAGCTAAGGCGGGTAAGGCTTTTTCTGCCTTAGGTATAATCACCCGAGGTACAGTTGAATTAGTACGCGAGCAAGATGGCAAAACCATCACCAGTGTCTTAGGTGCAGGTGAAACATTGAGTGCTGTATCGTTACTATCAGGATTTTCTGCCGAGAGTATTACCGCGACCTCTTTGGTGGATATTATCTGGTTACCCGGCGAAAAAATAAAACCTATTTTAGCCAGTGAACCTGAACTATCACAAGCTATCGGTAAAATGATGTAATAAGTAATACTGCTAATTATTAGGCAATTACATACTTAATTAACATGGCAAAACACATAAATACCACTAGATAACGTAAATAATTGACTGGAATTTTAAATAAGCAATGTGAGCCTAACCAAGCACCAATAAACTGCCCGACCATCATGATCATGCCCGCTAACCAGATCACATGGCCAGCAAATAAAAATACGATAAGTGAGGCAATGTTTGTGGCAAAGTTTAAAGTTTTTGCAATTGCGGTTGCTTCAAGAAACTTCTGTCCACGTAATGCTCGCCCTGCTAGAGTGAAAAATGAACCGGTACCAGGGCCAAAAATTCCGTCGTAACAGCCAATAATCGGTACAACAAATCTTTTATAACTCGCAGATGAGACTTTTGCCGGTTTATTATCTTCATCAATCGTCGGCGTAAATAAAAAATAAAAACCAATGATGGTAATAACGATAGGAATAACAGCCGTCAGCATTTCTGCATCAATAAACTGAATCATTACTGTGCCAATGGCTGAGCCAATAAAAGCAGAGAGCATTAGATATTTCACCTGATGCCAACGTACTCGCCGACCTCGTAACATCATCAAGCTGGCAGTACCCGTGCCCATACTTGATTGCAGTTTGTTAGTTGCCAGCGCAGCTAAAGGCGGCATGCCACTCATCATTAGCGCCGGCAAGGTTAATAAGCCGCCGCCGCCCGCTAAAGTATCGAGAAAGCCGGCAACAATGGCGATGGTAAATAAAAACAAGGCTATTTCAATAGTTAAGCTGGCAAACTCCACAACACTTCCTCTAAATTTCAACAATGACTAGAACAACAGTGCCTATAACACTAATATCTATTGCGACAAGACTATATCAACAAATTGCCGAAGACTTTAAGCAAGTACCGATGAATTAGCAAGCCATCACTATCAATAATCGATTTCAATAGAAGAAAAGATAAAGCTGCTTTTAAGTGCTAGAGGTTAGCTATTAGCTGTTTGGCCTTCAGTGTTAACTTAGCTAATAAAGATACTAATGATCGCTATTAATGACATAACAATGGCTAATTTCGGCACTATTTTCGCTCGGTAGGTTAAAAGTAATGTCAGTAATAAAATCGCTATGGTAAGTGCGCCAAATAACAATGCCGGCCCAATAGACCAACCATACATATCGACACTTAAATAGGCAGTGAACGACAGCAGTAACCAAGCCAGAGGTCTGAAAAAATGTACCGCAAGAATAGAAACTTCATGCACGATCACTTGCTCCCTATGTTTTGTCATCGCTAAACAAAACAGCACCATAGCAGTGAAACATAAACTGGTAAGTACTAACATTAGCATTTTTCCTTATTCACTTGCTGCAACGACAATAGGCTTTCACTCGCTGCTAGTACTGGCGGCTTACTCTGCCGCACTCTTTGTTTACCTGATTGTTTACTGGAACGTTTACTTGCTTGCAAGACTTTGACTTTATAGGCAGCAAAGGCAAAACAACCACCAACAACCAGAAAGGTTAAATCAAAGCCGGCGAAGTTCCAATCTTGCTGAGGCAAACTATTACCTAAATGTTTATCTGTAGTTAGTGCATTCACTAGCGGTAGCGCCAGATAAACCAGCGCCGCCAATGTTAATTGCTCAGACCAAGCTTTAGCCCCGGGGCGAAACGCTGGATAAATTAATAATATTGCCCAGCTAATGAACATCACGTGAGCTTCCCAGGCAGCGCGCTCAGCCATATCAAGGGGTAATAAACGATTGGCATAAAAGTACATGGCAATGGCAATAGGCAAACCAACAATGGTGCCAATATTTAACTGCTCAACCAATCGATAACCAAAATCAGGGCCATTAGACTTTTTCATTTGTTGGGGTTTACGTTTGGTGGTCCAAAGAATTAACCCCGAGGCAATCATCGCCGTGCCAATAAGACCAGTGAAGAAATATATCCAGCGAGCTAATGGGCCAGAAAACTGCCCTTCATGCAAAGAGAAGAAGCCATTGTGAATCATACCTGCGCCAGTATACTCTTTAGCTTGCTGTGCTATAACTTCGCCAGTAACAGCGTTTATCATGACTTCATCAGCTGGATTATAAGTAATGTCGGTTTCATGACGAACAAACAATACTTGAGCATTAATATCGTTAGTAGCATACATTTCTACGTAACTGAGGTCATCGTCTTGCCAAGCAGTTTTTGTCTGCTGATATAGCACTGAAACATCTAACATTTCAGCTGGTTGGTTTGCCTTTTCTAAATGGGCGGTACGCGGATATATCTCTTTGCGCATTTCCCTATATTCATCATCATTGGTTTGTAAGTAGGTACTTAGCGCCATGTAAGTAAAGAGGAAGAATAACAAACCGCTGTAAGTGATCATAAAGTGAAAAGGCAGTGCAATAACACTTAATACATTGTGAATGTCTAACCAACCGGGCAAACCCTTTTTTGCTCTGAAGGTAAAAAAATCGCTGAAGATTTTCTTATGAATAACTACGCCAGTAATAACCGCAAGCAGCATTAACATGCTACAAAAGCCAACAATCCAATAACTAATATCAGTTGATAAATAGTGCAAGCGATAGTGCATGCGATACAGTAATCTACCGCCACCCGTTGCTCTACTTGCAACTTTATCACCGCTGTCAATATCCAAGACTTTTATCTTATATTGACCCCGTTTTTTACCCGGCTCTGCTGGGTGTCGCCAGCCGACTCGTAAATTTTGATCGCGTACGTTAGGTAAATAGATATCCCAACCATCAATGCCTTGGGCGTGTTTATTAAGATAAGCCTGCGCAGTATCCAGTAGCTGCTCATTAGTGATGTTATGTTCAATGAATGGCCTTTCTGGTTCCATCCAACGGGTAATTTCCTGATAAAAATAACCTAAAGTACCGGTGAGAAACATGAAGAATAGGATCCAACCAACAATAAGGCCGACCCAGGTATGAAACCACTTCATTGATTGTCTAAAGTTATCTTTCATTAACTGTTCGCACCGGTAAACTGCATCAATAACCAAGTTGTGATGGTAAAGAAAATAGTTAACTTAATTAATCCCATCCAAGCCTTACTTGCACTTTCCACTGAAAATACCCACATGGCTGCGCAGGCATAAACGATGAAAGTAAGCATCAATCCTATATGTATGGCTTGGTATTTACCCACCACATTCAACAGTAACTGACTAATAAAAAGTGAACTGGCTGTGGCTAAGGCATAGCCACCAAAGGTGGCCGCTAGTATTCGAGAGAAGACTGGCCAACGAGGGCTAGCTAAATTGAATTTAGTGAAAAGGTAAGACACTTTGATTCCATGTTACTTAGTAATATTTGATGAACTGTCAGCGTTTTTGCGTAATGTTCTTTACATAAGAAAGTGCAGAGGTTAACTGAACTGTTCTCAGAGGATACACATACGCAGATACAGCGTATGAAAATTACATAATACCGTAAAGAATAATGAAAATCATTATCATTTAATATTTGTTATACGTGTTTGTCCTAGGTCAATATTACTTAACAGTGTATGAATATAATTGTTTTCCCTTAAGATATATTCAATAAATTTAACAAAAAAAAGCCACATGAAATGTGGCTAAAAAAACAATAAACAATCCGTAAAATAAGTTAGTGTTTTGACTTTAGTGACTGTGCTCCTCATCAGTAGATATTCCTAACCAAGCAGCTTTCCCTGGAGTGAAATCTAAAGTAAAGTGACCAACAACTTCACCCTCATGTAAATCAACAGTTGTCACTTCTTGACCATTAATAATATAAATAAGTTCATGCGCTTTTGAGGCAATAATTGACGGTTTAGCATCTTCCGCTAAGGCATTAAACACTGAGATACGTTTATCTAATTGCCAATTCGTTTCCGCAGAAAACACATTCAATTGACCGGTATTATCAAGAATCAGTCCATGTTCATTATGACCATCAAAACCGTAAGAAACTAACGTTAGCGCTTCTTCAGGCTGCCAATTAAATGAGCTGATTTCTTGATTAGCTAAATCAACTAAAAATAAACCTGCACGTGAACCGCCAATCATCACGCTACTTTCAGCACTGCCTTTTAATGAACCAATACGTACGCCTTCAGGCATGTCTACAGGATTAGCAATTTTCTGTGCGGTAAATACACTGCCTTGCTGTTCAATGGATAACACACCGTCACCACAAGCAAACGCTATATGTGTTTCTGTTTGGAAGCTGCCATGTAAGGCAGGACATGTCGTCTCAAACACTTGTTCTTGATGAAAATGATCGCCATGCACTTCAAGTAAAGCCACTTGTGTTGGTAAACTACTTTCAGCATCACTTTCTCGTAATGTAGTCAGTACGAATTCACCACGAATTTCTGCAGTTCCATGCATATAAGTATCAAAATGATGCTCCGCAATAAGCTTTTCTGCACTGATACTTTCATCGCTTAATAAAATCAAGTTAGCGTTAGCGCCTGTTTCTTTATTACCATCAAAAAATATGGCTGCTTTTTCACCGCGCGGAACATAATGTGTCGGTTTAACATCATGCAAGGTAAAACTCGTTAAGACTGGTGCATCTGCATGTTGATCAAAATGATCACCATGAGCTTCTTGCCATAAACCGCCATCAATAAACTCAACGGTATCAAATGAACGCTGCACTGCAACCGCATAACGGTTTTCAGGACTCGCGTATAAATACTCTGCTGGATTGGTAATATTAATTGATTCAATGAGGCTGTTATCTTCCAAGTCAAAAATATGCACAACGGCTTGATCTGCTGAAGCAATGGCTAAACGGCCTTTACCTAACTCCCCATCATGATCGTGGTCATGACCATCATCTATTGGCGCTGGTGTCGGTGGGATCTCTGTAATATTAGTTTCACTGTCGCCACAACCAACAAGTACTGTCGCAGCACAAGCTAACACTAGTGCCTTCAAATTAAATGTATTCAAGCTAAATTTTTTCATGGTTTTCCTTTGATAAATTGATACGAACCCAAGCCATAGGGCAAAAAATTAAAATGAGCCGCGAATACCAGCAGCAATTGAACGCCCTGCTAGTGGTGTTAAGTCTTTTAAGAATGAGGTATGTACTTGCGCATATTCATCCGTCAAATTTGTACCTTTAAGATAAACAGCTAAGTCGTGCTGCCCTAAAGTAAAGTGATAATTAATGTTGGCATCCACCATGACATAGCTGTCTGTTGAGCTTTCTAGTGCTGCAGTATTGGTTTGTTCAAAGTAGTGGCTGACAAATACGTCAGCGGAAATAGCTTCGCCTTGATAACTAAACTCAGTTGCAATACGTGCGGGTGGTGTACGTGGTAATTCTCCACCGCTATCTAAGCGGGCACGAATAATGTCGCCCTGTACTCGCCAAGTAAACTCATCGGTAACTTGCCAAACCGCTTGCGCTTCAAAACCGTGTAAGGTGACATCTTGGGCAGTAAAAATAAACAAAGGTAAAGTATGTGCTGCTTCACTATGTGAATCATGGTCGTGTCCGCTATGGTCATGGCCATCACCCGCAGATAACTCGGTAGCTTGCTCGTAGTAGTAATCATCTATTTGGTTATAAAAAGCATTCAGGATAAAGCCAAAAGCCCCTTTAAATTTTCGTAAACTTAAATCAATATTATTGGCTGTTTCCATGACAATATCATGATCTGTTAAGCCGAAATGCGGTGCTTCACCGTGGTCGTCATGTAATGAAAACAACGCCCCTACTTCGTAAGAGCCAGTACCAATATGTGGACCAAAAGATAATAATTCTGATGCCGATGGCGCACGTTCTGAATGCGATAATGACAAGCCTAAGTTATAACCATCGGTAAAATCCCACACTAAACCCGCTGAAAGGCTTACGGGGGTGAAGACATGCTCTACAGCAAAATTACGAATTACCTCTTGCGTGGCATGATCGCCGTGATCTTCATGCTCACCTTCGTGTTCATCATGCGTTGCAGAGAACTCAACTTCGGGTAAACGTACTTTGGCTGCGGTTACTTCGGTACGCTCTATACGCGCACCCAATTGTAATAACACATCACCAAAGTGACGCTCTTCTATCCATGCCAAGGCTATTGAATTTGTCTCAGAAGGCGGGGTAAATGCTTCAGCACCCACGGCAGTAAAATCACTTTCTTTGTAATGAACACTTAAACCACCACGCCACTGCCAAAAATTTTGGTGTAATAATTCAACTCGAGCTTCTACTGACTCATTGTCGAATGTTGTGCCTATCCTGCCTAGCTCTATTTCACTATGACGATAATCGGTATAAGCTACCTTGGTATTAAGTGATTTTATAACACTATCACCAAAACTCAACTCGCTCAGTAACTGCCAACGATTTTGCGTTAAATCGGCAAGTACGGCAATATCTTCATCACCATGGCTATGACCTGGAATACCATACTCTTGATTAATAGCTTGATAAGAAATACCAACAAAACCATTATCGAGTAAGTAGCTAGTCCCTAAAGTAAAGCCGCTTGATTCAGTCGCCGAGTTCGCTACTTCATCAATGCCATTTTTTTCAGGTATTTGGTAATTGTCACTGTCACGATAAAAACCATCGGCATGCACAGCAATATTACCAGCACCACTATTAATTGAAGCTGATACCAAGGTTTGTTCATTATTAGTATTATGCTCAGTTAACCACTCTCCTTTGGTTTCAATACTGGTAGGAATTCGTTCATCAACCAAATTAACCACACCACCGATTGCACCACTGCCATAAAATAATGTCGCTGGGCCGCGTAATACTTCAATACGTTCGGTGGTTGATGTTTCAGTAGAAACAGCATGATCAGGACCAACCCGTGAAGCATCACCGGCATCAAGACCATTTTGGGTAATTAAAACACGCGGTCCATCTAAACCACGAATAATCGGTGTACTCGCCACACCACCATGAAAGCTACTATGTACACCCACTTCTTTATTTAAGGTATCACCTAAGGTATTTGCTTGGCGCATACGCAATTTTTCACCGTGTAACACAGTGACAGGTAGTGCTGACTCTATATTCGAGCTATGAAAAGGTGTCGCTGTAACATCGACAATTTCAATGGCGGACTTATCTAACTTAATAGACAACTGGGGGTTTTTCTCATCGGTTACGGTTACCGTGATATTTTTATGAACGTATGCCTGTGCTGTAATATGTAATTCATAATTTCCCGGCTTAACCGTGAGCTTAAAAGCGCCAGCACTGTCAGTTTCAGTAACGTTATTGGTGCCCATGACTTTAACAACTGCATTATTAAGTAGCTGCCCTTTTTCGTTAGCAACCAGACCAGTAATTTGCTCAGAAAATACTTGTGTACTTGATGTAGCCAGTACAATAGCACTGGCCAACAACGTCAACTTTTTCATAAAATGAACCCAACCTATAATGTGATAATATAACACTTCATAGGATGTTATATTATCACATTAACAAAAGCAACATTTGCAAACATATTTTTAACAAATAGTCACTTTATGAAAAATATTCGATACATTTAAAATACATCCAACTTATTTACGTAACAAAACACCACCTATTGAGACAAATACAAACAACAATAACTATCAGTTCCATTAATTAGGAGATCTATTTTATACGTAAATAAAACCGCCAAATACAAGGCATTTACTGTAATAACTAGTTGTTCAGGACAATATGCTCCTGCATTGTCTAATAAGCTGCATCCATACAGTGTTAATTATTAAATAAATAACGAAGTAGTTGGTAATTTTAGCAAGTAAAAATGATCACATAGTTAGTGGAATTGGTATTACTAGCTATCCAGTGACTGAATGGTAAAATAACGTTCATTGTTTACCATTAAATCTAGTGAGATAGCTGTGACCATACAAGAAAAAAACGTGCTTTTATTCGATCTCGATGGCACCTTAGTTGATAGTGCTCCAGATCTCGCCTTGGCATTAAATAAAACACTACGAGACTTAAAACAGACTGAATATAGTCAGCGGACAATTCGTCACTGGGTCGGTAATGGTGCAAAAACATTAGTTGAGCGAGGATTATCTGGCTCAGCAGACATTAATGAGCATTTAGAGCCCGCACTAGTAAATGACGCGTTAGGTATTTTTATTCAACATTACCAAGATGGCTTATGCATTGAATCTGCCCTGTATGACGATGTCAAAGAAGGTCTATTAATATTAAAAAGCTCGGGCTTTCGTTTGGCTATCATTACCAACAAGCCAGCCGTATTTATCCAGCCTATTTTAGCGGGTTTAGGCATAGGTGGACTCTTTGAAATACTCATTGGTGGTGATACTTTAACTGAGAGAAAACCCCATCCAGCACCATTAACTTATGCTTTAGAGCAGCTTAAAGTGACTGCCGAGCAGTGTTTGATGATTGGTGATTCTAAAAACGATATTTTAGCGGCAAAAGCAGCCAACATAGACAGTGTCGGCTTAACTTATGGCTATAACTATGGTGAAGATATTAGTAAATATCAGCCACAATGGTGCTTTGATACTTTTGCTGAGCTATTAGCCGCACTACAGCGATAACGACTATTATTGATTCCAGCTAACTCTAATTTATTTAATCTTACGTTAGCTGATTATTGCCTTACTTTAACCTTACTTTAAAGAGCGCTTTACAGGTTTTTTGCCAACGCAATAGGGTAGTCACGCTGTTTGGCTAAAGCGATTGCTTGCTCTGTGACTTCAGTGGCAGAACATTGCTGGCTTATGGGGAAATAATGTTCCGTTAAGTAGTTACCCAGCTCTAACTCAGCAACTAAGCCGCACTCCACTAAATTTGCCAAAATAGCATCAGCTGCGGCTAAAGCCGATGAAGCTTTAACAATTTCGGCACGAGCATAATGTTGACCATAAAAAGACACATCTGCCGCGCGTAAGTCTGCATCGTCTCCTGGAATTTGCTGAGCGCCAAATAGCGGTTTTGCTGCTGCCTCGGCACTGCTAAAAGCCGGGATAAACTGGGCAATATGGGCAATTGAGCCTAAGGTTCTATTACTCACCACATGCTCAGGCCAGTTTTTATCAATCTTTTCAATAAAACGTTGGGCTAGTTTGGGTTGGGCACTTTTTTGACAACTGGCCACTAGGCCTTGATCAAACAGGGTAATGTCTTGTGTCATACCATGGAGCTGAAAATAGCCATCTGGGTAAGGGGTTAATTGCGCCATACCTCGTGGAGTACCACGCTCGCCATAGAAAACAACTTCAGGCCATAAGCCTTGGCATTTAGACCAATGGGCTACATAAGCGGCTTTAAATTCAACCATACGTTGCCGCTTAGCACTTACCATGTCATCAATTTCACCACTTTTAAAACCACAGGCATTAATGACGTAATCATAATGACTGTGTTCGATCACTTGGCTTTGTTGGTGTTGAGTCGAGACCTGCCAGCCCAGTGTATTCTCGTGCTGAGTATTTTCTTGCGAAGTAATGGCGATCACTTGACTGTCAGTTTGCAGATGACAGCTGGGCAAACGCGTTATTGCTAAATTGGTAATAGCAGCAAAACGAAATGCCGATAAACCGTACTCTTGCACCAGTAATACGGGGAATTTAATACTGTCTAAATCTACATTTTGGGCAAAAGCCACTAACCAATCACTGTCAGCTTTGGCCACACTTGGTAAGGGTAAATTAACTAGTGCATCAAGCACTGCTCGCGAGAAAAATTGAAAGTACTGCTCTGGCTCACCTAATACCTTGTTGCTCGCATCTTGAGCGACCAGCTCAGCATATCTGGCGCGTAACTTTTCTAAACGAGGTAATAAGTCTTCCGGTTGGCCATGATCGGTTTTAGGCAAGGCAATAAGTGTAGGGCGAATATTCACGCTATGTGGATAAACTTTAACGGTGTCTATTGATTGCTGTAATAAAGTAAGGCATTGCTGATCACAAATTTCACGATACAAGTTGCCGCCAGCGTGTAAATGGCAAATTGGTGGACCATTAACTAAACTTGGACCTTTTTCTATTAACGTAGTGTCTAAGCCTAGTTCTGCAAATCGCAAAGCTATGGTAGAGCCCGCAACACCACCACCGATAATGGCAATTTTGACTTTTGAGCTTAGGATTGGCTGATGTGTAGCTTGGCTTACGTGGTTTGGTTGAGCTTTATTCATAATTGTGACAAGAAAGTGTTTTCATGGGCTGTATTTTACTTTGCTGAGCGCTATTTTCGTAGTGCTAAAGCATAAATAAGTATTGTTCGCATGTCCTATTATTTTTACAGCAAGAGGAAGTGAGCTATGCAGCAATGTATTTTTACCTGAGCTTTACTATTTATTGAGCGTTTTGCTGCTGAAAGCGCGCTATACAGGCATTACAAATACATATTGTACCTTTAAGGCTATCGGGTAATTGCTCTAACAAGGCTGCTGGCACTTCTGCTTTCATGCACCAACAACCTTGCTGCGATTGCACATCACAGCGGTTATTTTGTTGGCATAAAGGGCAAATGCTGTCATCAAGGTTAATGGGCATAGTTATATTCTGTATTGAATTTTACTGGAAAAAGCACTAGCGCTAATGATACTGATAAAATCATCGTTTGTGTTAATTAACTTATATGTCCGTCTGATAGATGACACTTATATTCTCCCTTATATTTCACTCTTATTATATGAAACTAATGAAGAAAATATAAAAACCAGGCATAAAAAAACGACCCGGAGGTCGCTTTAGCTTTAACATTCAATTTAAGGAGAAAAAGAATAATCAAGCTGAAAAGTTTTTCACTTTAGCTGTAGTGTTAGTTTTACGGCTTTTAGCCATAAAGCCAAACGCTGCTAACATAAGTAATACGGTTGCTGGCTCTGGCACACTAGTAGGACGGTTAACACTAACTACCCCATCAACTACATCGTTTGCACATGACATTGCCCAACTAAAGGCTAATTGTGAAGCATTTTGAAAAGCATCAATGCCATTTACGTTAAAGCTAAAACTAATCAAGTCATAGTTATTACGATCTCGTCCAGTATTTTGTCTATCTACAGACCAAGCACTTTGTTGACCTGTACCGACGGTATTACCGGCGACGACTTGACCATCTTGGACTTTGTTTGAATTATTATGAAATTCTTTTGCGGTTAACGTAGAGCTGATTTCGGTTAAAGTACCGGTATTATCCCAGTGACTTTTTTCCCAATATTTCTGACGTTGTCTATCAGCATCAGATAAAACAAAGGCATAGTTAAACGGAGATTGTGCACCATCAGTACCAATGAGAAGATCACCTAACACAATATTGCCATTGCCTCGGCCAGTACCATATTCATTGTTGTAATCAACAAAGTTAGTATAAATATCAACAGTAATTAAACCATCATTGGCCCATTGAACATCCATTTTATCAATTTCATATTTCCAACCACCGATGGCATCATCATTGGCATCATTAATCGTGGTATCTACGAGAAAGTCAGCTGCGAATACATTAGCAGAGGCAAAAAAAGCGGTTACTGCGAAAATCTTAAATACATTTTTAATTAAAGTCATAATATTTACACTTTATTGCTTTGATAGTTATTTAGAGGTTGAACAGTCATTTATAACAGTTTCACCATTGGACCAGAACAAGAGCAATTATTGTTCCAACAAATCAATATCGCCATTTAACAACACCTTAGTTATGGTACCTCGGTAATTTGTGAGAGTAAAGTGAACAACTTGTAAAAAAACCTGACAACCACTGTTAAATTTTTGCTAATTATTTTATATAAATGCTTTTTAACTAAGTCACTATCAGTGTTACTATTTTCACAATTAATGTCTTTCAATCGATTTGCTCTTAACTCATCTGACAAAGCATCTTGGCAAGTTTTATCTGATGCATAGTTACCATAAGACAGATCATTAATATCGGTACAATATGAATATAAAATATAGCTTGCTTGCTGCCCTACTCTCTATTTCCTTTGTATCAGGCTTAACTTTTGCGGACGAAAGTATTGATGCCAGTTATGAACAAGCCCTGATTGCTTTTCAAAATGAAGAGTTTTCCCGTGCTATTATACACTTAAAGAATGTTATCCAAGAAAACCCTATACATATGCCGTCGCGTGTTTTAATGGCGCAAATATTGATTACCCAAGGCAATGGTACTGCCGCGCAAATAGAACTCGACCGTGCCCGAGAGGGTAAAGTGGATAACGACCGATTGATTACCTTGTACGGGCAAGCTTATATCTTACAAGGGAAATATGACCAAGCATTAAAAGTGGCTAAACTAGGTCAACGTAATGAACAAATTGAAAATGAGTTATTACTTATTAGAGGCCAAGCTTATATTGGTAAAAAACAATATGAGCTTGCTGATAAAGCGTTTATTGGCGCATTAAATTTACAACCAAAAAATCAACTGGCCTTACTGGGTCGAGCACAAATAGCGCTGCAAGAGTCAAGAGTTAATCAAGCACTGATCTACATTGAATTATCACTTGCCAGCGTAAAGCCGTTCCTCAATGGCTGGGTATTAAAGTCGAAGATATTACACCGTTTAGGCGATCGCCAAGGGGCATTAAATGCGATTGATCAAGCATTAAAAATTGATGAAAAGCACTTGTCAGTGCGCTTAACCAAAGCTATGCTGCACATAGAGTTGCAAGAGTATCAGCAAGCTGTGCCTCATGTAGATTATATTCTGGCAGAAATTCCCAATGAACCGAGAGCCGGTTATTTAAAAGCCATTATCAATGTCAGCCTTCCTAATAATGGTAAAGAAAAAACCAATTCAGCTAACAATAAACTCTCTGAAGTAATCACCACCTTATCCGCTGTTCCGCCTGAGGTGATGAGAAATACCCCTGATTATTATTTTTTAGCTGGCTTGACCAACTTTCAGTTTGGTAACTTAAATGATGCCCATCGTTACCTAACCTATTACCTTAATTATGTCGAGTATGATATTGATACTGTACGTATGCTCGCCAGCATTGAAATACAACAAGGCGACTTAAATTCGGCCCGTCACTTACTTACTAAAACCAATCTTGCTCGTCCAGGTAATGCTGACATTTTAACACTGCTTGGCTTAACTTACTTACAATTAGAAGATAGTGCCAAAGCACAATTCTACTTTGAAAAAGTAGTTAATAGTTACCCTAATTCAACGGTTAGCGTAAGTAACTTAGCGCGCAGTAAAATGCAATCTGGCGATTATAAAGCCGCCATAGAGGTCTTATCTGCCATTAAAGATAATGAAATTAATGGCACTCAAATCAAATTACTATTGATAGATTCCTACCAAAATACTCAGAAATATCCTTTAGCCATTGATATTGCCAAATCGTTAGTCGATAAATTCCCTAAAGATAGCTTTTTTCAGCAACGCCTAGGCATGTTATATGGTTTGAATAGACAACTTACTCAAGCAAGAACAGCCTTCGAAAAGGCGTTAGTGTTAGATGAGAGTAATATTATTGCTATGGTGCATTTAGCACGGATGGATAATATCGCTGGTAATTATGATAAAGCGCTGAGCTTCTTACAAACTCAATTAGCTTTGTTTGATAAAAACATTTTGTTGATGACTGAAATCTCTGACAGTTACTTATTTAAGCAAGATATTGAAAATGCCCAACTGTGGATACAGAAGTCATACGCGCAGGATCCTAATGATTTTTATGTGGTACTAAAGTTAAGTCGTATTCTAGCAAAGCAAAACAAGCTCGATGAGGCCATTGATTTAATTGATGAGTTTATTGGCCACAACCCTAAAGAGCCACAAGCGCTGTTAGCTATAGCAAAATTGTATCAGCAAAAAAATAAACACCAACAAGCTCTATTGGCATTAAGAGACTATGTAGAAAAATCTCGTCATAAGTCCAAAGCACTTATTTTTTTAGCGAAAGCGCAATTAAAAGCCAACGATAATGCTGGCGCAGTAAAGTCTTATAAAAAGGCCATAATCGCCGATGATAAATACCTACCTGCTTTTTTAGGGCTGGTTAACTTAACGATTAAAAACAAAAATGAAGCCTTTACCTTAAGCCTGATAGCATCCATTGCCAAGATTACCCAAAGCACTAGCTTAACCGCTGTACTCAAAGGTGATCTATACCTTGCCTTAGGCGACAGTAAACAGTCGATTAAGTTTTACCAAAGTGCTTTGAAAAAGTCCGACCAAAAGCAGGCCATACTTGGTTTATACCGCAGCTACAAACAGCAAAGCAAATCGAGTAAAGCACTCAAGCCATTAAAAAAATGGTTAAAGAAGTATCCTAATGACATGTTAGTTGCCATCGCTCTTGCTGATAGCTACAAAGGCAGTGATCAACTACAACAATCAGCTGACTATTATCAAAAGTTAATTAAAAAATATGGCCCTCTACCTATTTTACTAAATAATACCGCCAGCGTTGAATTTTCCTTGGGTAATACCGATAAAGCTAAACAGTATGCTCAACAAGCTTATGATTATTTACCCGAGAATGTCGCTATTATTGACACCCTTGCTTGGATTAAAAGTCGACTCGGTGAACACAAGCAAGCGGTTGCTTTATTTCGTTTGGCACTCACCAAAGATTTTGATAATGCTGAAGTGAAATACCACATTGCCGTTACATTGTATGTGCTTTCAAGAAAAGTAGAAGCTCAAAAGTATTTAACTGAAGCCATTGATAGTGAGCAAAAATTTCCTGAAAAATCTGCTGCAATTGCTCTGTTAAAACAATGGTAGAGAGTTAACAAGTTTAGTAATAACTATCTGACAGGTAAATACATTGCTTAAGTAGGTAAGTTAAAACATTATGCATTCAGCTAAGTTTGATGGTTAAATAACACGACACAAGCATAAGTGAGCTATAAACCACCTAGATCAGCAAGAAGCTAACTTTATGATGAAATTTTTACTTCATCACACGGTCTTTTGAGGTAAGAACCCACAAGAGACGGTAATGTAAATGAACAATGTAATTCACTTAACAAGAGCTAAGGTGGCAGCAATAGTACTTTTTTCGCTACTATTGTTTTTCACTAATAACGTTTTGGCCAACACTAGTATTAATGTTGGCCCAGACTTAGGTAAAAAAGCACCAGCCATTACCGCTATCAACACCCTACGGCAGCCCGTGACTATCGAACAACTCGCAGGTGAAAAAGGGCTTATTATCCTTTTTTTCCGCTCTGCCGATTGGTGTCCATTTTGTAAAAAACATCTTTTAGAATTGAACGATTTGGCAGAACAATTTAGCGAATTAGGCTATGCCATAGCGGCTATTTCTTATGATAATACCGACATATTAAAGAAATTCGCTGAGCAGAGAAATATCAGCTACCCATTATTATCTGACCAAAAAGTACAAACTATGTTGGCCTACAATATTGTTAATAGTGAATACGCTATTGGTGATGAGCATTACGGTATTCCTTACCCGGGTGTCGTAATCATTGATAACAATGGCAAGGTCATTCACAAACACTTTTTCAAGGGTTATAAAAAGCGTGTTAAATTTTCCGAGCTTTACTTACAGCTAAGAAACGATATCTAGGCTTTAAAAATTAAAAACACAACGCCTAGGAAGTAGTAGCTAGGAACTATCTACTAGGAAATACTCTGAGCACTTATTTGATGGCTGTTTTTAATGACGGATGAACTATGACTGGTAGCTGTGTTATCAATACAAGCCACTATCGACAAAAGCTTGAGTAAGCTGCTGATATAACTTTTCTATTGTCGGTCGCTCAGTAATATTATCAAAAAGCGCAGTATGCACTTGCGCTTTAACCCGCTCCGTTTTATCACTTAGTTGGTAACACAAGTTAACCGGCTTGATGATCTCATCTAATAACACATCAATAAGAATAAAGGCTTGGGCTAACACTATTTTGCCACCGCCTTTTTTCAATATCACTCGCTGCGCTGTACCGACAATTTTTTTGCCATTGATATTCATATTATAATCGCCATCACAGTAGGAAAACTCTGTGGCGTGCGCTTGACTAACTAAATTAAATTGCAGGAAAAACCCCTGTAACACCGTACATAAGTTTTCATAAGCTTGGGGAATTGAATACGGCGTGTCACTTGCCCATAAATAAAGATGAGATATATTTATTACCCCCGGGCATTGTGGCACAGGTGCACCACCGGTTTTACGTGCATGCAAAAGCCAATTATCCACTAATAAGCCAGCTTTAAGAGAATCTGACTCTGGCCACTTCTTACCTGCAGGTAACACCAAAGTAGCTTGTTTAGCTTGCCATAACATTAGGCACTGCTGCAGCTCACCTGCTTGTATTTGTTTTATTACCTGGCTTTCTTTGTCAAAAACATTGGCAACAGAAATTTGCTGATAACGTAGCAGTTTATTACGACTCATTTTTACTTCTTATCGTGTGGTGATATTTTAGGAGTCTTCCTCATGCATTTGACCGTCAATTAGCATCATTTGCTCAGCAGACCTCTCATCATGTTTAGTCAGGCTATAAGTGCCATCAAACATGTTTTCCAAAAAGATACTTTCGCCGGCACTGGTCTGTAGCTGCTTTAGTACTTCAAGAGGAAGTTCCACGCCTAAGCCAGCACCAATTTTTTGTATTTTCAGTTCAATCATAATAATACTCCAGGTTAATTGCCAGACAATATCAATGAGATAGAACAAGGCTACAGAGCAATGTTCTTACTGGCTACTCGATGTAACTAAAATTATAGCTGGCTATTTTCACGGCACAAACCTTAATCGACAGCAGAGAATACATTAACTTATGCTGATGATTGCCATTACCACCACCAATAAGCTGATTACAATTATTAACACATTAGGCAGGGTATGCATGGCTTGAACTAGTGTCTCTCAGCCGATTTTACTGTAGCATTACTAGCTATCAACTTATGATGAAAAGTAAGTAAAAACAAAGCGTAACATTGCTTAAAAGTACAATTACACAAGCGAAAAATGACTTGTGGTTTTGTCATTTACCAGCTATAAAATAAAAACGAAGAATGGTTTGTTTTTATACAATAATTCGTAAAACTACTTTCTCTGCTGGCTGTAGCGAGAAGATAAATACTTAAGTAGTACTATTCATCGTAAGTAACCTGTTAATCAACAACCTTAGGGGAAAGAAATGAAAGCAAATATTCTTGCGGCGATAATTACTGCCACATTACTACCATTAACAGCGTATGCTGGCAGTGGCCACGACAACGTTGCAGATAGCGTCATTAAAAAGCAACGCGCTTTGTTAGAAAAAAACACTGATGGCAAAGGTTTTGGACCACAATCACCGCGAGATATCGATACCATCAAGGGTATGAATGCTCGCGATTTT
>NZ_JABSOV010000084.1 GCF_013215345.1 Colwellia sp.
ATAAATCACGGGTTTCAATGTGATTTGGCAATTTAAAACATCAAGATTAGAAACTGTTATTTATTTACAGCCTATATGAAGTCGTACGCTAGGGGCTTTATTCGCCTTAACTAACCTGACCTCGGGATAAGCAATATTACGCAACAAAGCTATTTTAACCGCTTTCAGCGTTATTTCTCCCACCAATAGCCCGCTATTGGGTAGGTTAAAATGCCTTGATAACGATTAAACTTACATCATTGTGTATGAGATGTAATTTACTATTTTAATTTCATAGTGTTAAAACATTCATTATCCAGAGTTCAGGTTAATTAGCACTTAAGCTTAAATATGGGTAGAATAGCAAAAATTTTCGTCTCAAATATTGTCCAATGCAGTAAGGAATTCATTATGGCTTCTCTTCAAGAGCAGTTGCTTAAAGCCGGTTTAACCACTAAGCAAAAAACGCGTCAAGCAAACTCAGATAAACGTAAAAAAAACAAACAAAAGCGTAGCGGTGTTGAACATGGCGCTAGCTTGCAAGAGCAGGTAAAGCAAGACTTAGCACTATCAAAAGCAGATAAGCTTGCTAAAGATAGCGCCCTTAATGAAGTCAAAAAACAAGAGCTTGCCAGTAAAGAGCAAAAATTACGTATCAAGCAAATTCTTGAGCATCATCAATTAACAGGTGTTAGTGGAGATAGTGACTATAACTACACTTTCAATAATAAAGTTAAAAAATTAGCGCTTAATACCATCACCCATAAAGCACTGGTTAATGGTCGTTTGGCACTATGTGGCTTAAATGAAACTACTTATCTTGTTACCAGTGAAACGGCGGCTAAAATAGCCGACCTCGACACTAGTATTGTGTTAGTGCAAAACGATAAGGTTGAGACTGAAGAAACCGATGAAAATGATCCCTACGCTGATTATCAAATACCTGATGATTTAATGTGGTAGTTGATTATTTCGCTAAGTGTTTCGTGTGATTGAACATACCGAGATAAATAGCAGGAAAATATTTACCTGCTATTTATGTTAGAATGACCTTCAAATTTGGTGTATTGAACACCTAAAGTACTAGTACCTATATTAATAGTTAACCTAAACAAAGTGTTAATTAAGATTATAGAAATTATTTTATTTATAAGAGTTACTAAATATTATGTTGATGAAAGCTATCCGTTGGCCAATAGGGCAATTAATTTTAATACTAAACTTTATTTTTTCACCGCGTTCGCCAAAGCGTGCCATAGACGAGCAAGCTAAAATTGATGATAAGACGCAAAGCTTAAGCTTGTATCAACTACCATCTTGTCCTTTTTGTGTAAAAGTACGTCGTACCATGAAACGAGAAGGTTTAAAGATAGAGCTACGTAACATCAGTGGTAAAAATGACTTTAGTGAAGAGCTTACTCGTGAAGGCGGTAAACGCAAAGTACCCTGTTTACGTATTGAAAAATCCGACGGTCAAGTGCAATGGTTATATGAGTCAAGTGATGTGGTTGCACATTTACAGACCTTAACTAAAGCTGCCTAATTAAATTTAAGCGGCTTAAGTTAAATTAAATTGTATATTAAGAAAGTGTGCCACTGTTGGCGCACTTTTTTGTTTTTTAAGCGGAAAAGCAGCCGTTGTAAATGGCAATATAAATATATCCCCCTAAACTAACCTTATAATATCAATTTTTCATTTTAGAAGCTTTAGACATTGTCCACATGAGCACATTTTTGGCGTGTGTTGCAAAGCGGTCCTTAATAAAACCCTTTAAATATCTTTATGCTGAAGTCCAGAACATTAATTAAAATGTGAGGGTATTTTATCAAGGCTACTATGCAGAAAAATACTTAGAGTATTGCTTTCTCAGCAAGCTAATATTTAAATTACCAGCTAGGAAGAATAAGTAGTAATGAATAAGGCATTATTAAGTCTAGTATTAGTTGTATCATTAGGTTTATCTGCTTGTTCAACAAAACCATCTCATATTGGCACAGTAGTGGTCACAAACTCAGGCGATGAATACAGCTTAAGTGAAAAGACTACAGAGTCAGTTCATGTTGTTGGTGCATATTATGAATATCAATTTGTACGTAACAGTGAATCAGGCTTCAAAGGTTGTACAAAATTAATGAATAATGCAGAAAAGACTTAATAACCGCCATTATGTATGTTAACTGTCAATACACATTCACAATTATATCAACAGATTATAAATATTAAGGAACAAACAATGCTAATTTTAACGAGAAGAGTCGGTGAAACATTAATGATCAATGACAATATTACCGTCACGGTATTAGGTGTTAAAGGTAGTCAAGTGCGCATAGGTATTAATGCACCTACTGATGTTTCCGTACATCGTGAAGAGATTTACCAACGCATTCAAGCTGAGAAAGCGAGTAATGAAAGTGATAACAGCTCAATTACTTAGCAGTGCACCCGTCAGTTTATCAAGGGATGTATAAAGCAGAGCAGTTAAATTTCTGATTGAGTAGACATATAATATGTTATCGAAATCTCAGAATAACGATAATACCAATTGCTATTAATGAGCCAGCTTATTGCTGGCTTTTGTATGTCGGCTTGAGCAAGGGCACTTTTATTAGCATAATAGCTCAACCTTTATCTTTATTCTTTGAAATTTAATTAAGCTAACACCTTTCTTATTACTAGTTGTAAAATTTAATAAGGTATTAGCTGTGCTGATAAAAACACCGAAAAGTTCAGATTTGAAAGAGAGTGAAGTCACCCCTGAAAATGTTTATTTAAATAGACGTGACTTATTAAAAAGTTTGGGTTTTTTAGGTGCGGGCGCTTTACTGGCTAATTCTGCCAGCGCCAACGCGATAGATTGGTTTTCCCAAGAAGAAAAAGTAAAATTTAAAACTACATCGTTAAAGTACCAGGCGGATGCAAACAGCAATAACTTAAGCCTTACCCCTGAAAGTAAAGTCACTACCCACAACAATTTTTATGAGTTTGGCGCGCAAAAACAGCAGCCAGCAGAATTATCACAAAGCTTTAAGGTCAATCCTTGGCAGCTAACTATTTCGGGTGAATGTGATAAGCCAATCACTTTAGATTACGACGACCTAACCACTATGTTTGCCCTAGAAGAACGTATTTATCGTTTACGTTGTGTTGAAGCATGGTCAATGAATATCCCTTGGATTGGTTTTTCTTTAGCAGACTTATTAAAAAAAGTTTCCCCAAACTCGTCGGCCAAATACGTTTTTTTTGAGACCCTGCATGATCCGGTACAAATGCCTGGGCAAGCTAATAGGCGCTTAGGTGGAGGCATTGCTTACCCTTATGTTGAAGGGCTGCGCATTGATGAAGCTATGAACCCATTGACGTTAATGAGTGTCGGCTTATACGGGAAAACCTTACCGCCGCAAAATGGTGCCCCTATTCGTTTAGTGGTGCCATGGAAGTACGGCTTTAAAAGCATTAAGTCAATCGTGTCTATTAAGCTAGTAAGTGAGCAACCACAAACCACTTGGCATAAGCTGGCAGCTAATGAATATGGTTTTTACGCCAATGTTAACCCCGAGCATGATCACCCAAGGTGGAGTCAAGCCAGTGAAAGGCATATAACTTCCGGTGGTTTATTTTCTCGTAACCGTATTAACACTTTGCCTTTTAATGGTTATGGCGAGCAGGTGGCTCATTTGTATAAAGGCATGGATTTAAGGAAATATTATTAGGTCCTCTTCCTTATGAATAAAAAAATATCTACAGCGAAAAAAGTATTGATGTTGAAAGTCGTTATTCATCTGGCGGCTTTTTTACCTTTATTTAATTTATATTACCTTGCCTTTAATGACTTGCTCGGTGCTGATCCCGTTGAACGAGTGATTCACTTTACTGGCATTGGTGCCTTTAACTTGTTATTGGTGACTCTTACTATTTCACCCATTGCCAAAAAATTTAAACAGGGATATTTACTGCAAGTAAGGCGCTTACTCGGTTTATATGCTTTTAGTTATGCCTTTATGCATGTATTAAATTTTTTAGCCTTTGATTTACAGTTTGCCTGGTGGTTATTTTTTAACGAAATTGTTAAACGCCCCTATATTACTATTGGTATGCTGGCTTTTGTTTTAGTCGCGGCACTTGCGATTACGTCTTTAAACAGCCTCAAACGAAAGATGGGTAAGTCATGGCAAAACCTACATAACTTTAGTTATCTTATTGTTGTATTAGTGTCGATACACTTTTATTGGTCAGTTAAGTCTGAGCTTATTTCGCCATTATTTTATTTTCTGCTAACTATCATTTTACTGAGCTTTCGCTATAAAAAAATCAAAGTATTGCTTGGTTCACTATTTAGTAAAAGACAAAGCTAATGCCACTTTATTAAATGACTTTATACCGCGTTAAATAATTTAAGCATAGAATGACTATGCTTAAAGTATCCTCCTCGCCTAAAGTTCTTTTAATTGCCACTTAAATCCTGCACTTTGAATGGTACGGGTATATGTTATTAAACGTAATTTTATGACTGTTTATCGCCATAACCTTGTTGTTTTGCCAAAATAAATTTATGGTATCGGGCACTGTATGTCTCAACCGGAATTAAGATGTCTAAAAAAACATTACCGCGAAATTTAGTTATGAGTAAGTTTACTCATAAGTTTATTAATAAGAAAAGTGCGTTTACCTTGTTTGCTACCAGTATGTTGTCACTTGGCTTAACGGCTTGTTTACCGAATGAAAAACAAGACGCTAAAATTGTAATCAACAAAAACCCTTACCCAAGTACTTACCAAGCTCTTCCAGCACAAAGTACTTTATTGACCAATGCCACAATATTAACCGGTACCGGTGAGCGCTTAGATGACGCTGACATATTGTTAGTAAATGGCAAAGTTATGCAAGTAGGTAAGAACTTATCTGCAGAGCAGGCGAAGGTTATTGATATGGCAGGTAAATGGATTACCCCAGGTATTATCGATGTTCATTCACATTTAGGAGTTTATCCTAATCCACAAGTAGAATCACATTCTGATGGTAACGAGATGACTTCTCCAAATACCTCAGAAGTTTGGGCTGAGCACAGTGTTTGGCCACAAGATCCAGCCTTTGAAGCTGCCCGCGCGGGTGGTGTAACTACCCTACAGATTTTACCTGGCTCAGCTAACTTATTTGGTGGCCGCGGCGTAACTTTACGCAATGTACCTAGTCATACTATGCAAGGCATGAAGTTTGCCGATGCACCATACGGTTTGAAAATGGCCTGTGGTGAAAACCCTAAACGTGTTTATGGTAGTCGCAAGGTTCTACCTTCAACTCGTATGGGCAATGTTGCCGGTTATCGAACCGCTTGGCTTGCCGCCACTGAATATAAACGTGAGTGGGATAAATACGACAGCGATTACAGTGCCGGTAAAAATCCACAAGCACCAACACGAGATCTAGAGCTTGATACTTTAATGGGCGTGTTAGACGGCGAAATATTAATTCATAACCATTGTTACAAAGCTGAAGAAATGGCGGTGATGATCGATCTTTCCAATGAATTTAATTATCACTCAGGTACTTTCCATCATGCAATTGAAGCTTATAAAATTGCTGATTTATTAGCTGCTAATGGTAATTGTGCCGCTATGTGGCCAGATTGGTGGGGCTTTAAAATGGAAGCTTTTGACATGGTTGAAGAAAATGCAGCCATTGTTGATGCGGTGAAAAATTCTTGTGCAGTGGTTCATTCTGACTCAAGCACAACTATCCAACGTTTAAATCAAGAAGCGGCGAAAGTAATGTATCGCGCCAATGAAAATGGTTTCGCTTTAAAAGAAGAAGATGCCATTAAGTGGATTACCGCAAATGCGGCTAAATCATTAGGTATTAATGATGAAGTTGGCAGCCTAGTTGCCGGTAAAAATGCGGATGTTGTCGTTTGGAACATGAACCCATTTAGTGTTTATGCCCAAGCAGAGCAAGTATTTATTGATGGCGCTAAGGTTTATGATCGATTTGATGATAAATACCAAGCGAAAAGTGATTTTTTACTTGGCCAAAACTTAAGTAATCATGCAAACGACCAAGCTACTGAAGCCGTTACTGCACCTGTTAGCAAACTATCTACCACATCATCTACCAAGTAAAGGAACCACAATGAAAAATACTTATTTACTAACGTCATTGCGCTGTGCCTTATTCGGTGCATTTACTGTGACTACCAGCCAAGTACAAGCTGAATCTATTGCCATCACCAATGCCACTGTTTATACCGTTGCGGAACAAGGCATTTTATCGCAAGCAACCGTTGTTATTGATGACGGCACAATTATCGCGGTTTATAGTAAAGATGAAGTGCCAGAGTCACTAAACACCGATACTTTAATTGATGCTAAAGGGCGTATTTTAACGCCGGGTTTTATTGCTTCTCAAAATTTACTAGGCCTAGTTGAAGTGGGCGCCGTTTCTGCAACACGTGATGGCTCGGATAAAAAAGCCGATTTAACTTTTGATGCTAGTTTAGCCTTTAACCCTAAGTCGAGCTTAATTGCTTATGCACGTAAGGGCGGCGTTACCAGTAACTTGGTTATGCCACATGGCGGCGATAAGGTCTTCACTGGCCAAAGCTTTGTCGTTAATCTATCCGGTGAATTTGACAGTGTTATTGTCCAGAAAAACGCAGTGATGGTGTCATTGGGTAGTAGTCGTAAAGGCTCTCGAGCGTTAAAGCTACAGACATTAGCTAATGACCTTGAAGATGCTCAAAAAGAACTAGCTAAAGCAGAAAAAGCTGAAGCTAAGAATAAAAAGGCTAAAGGAAAAGATAAGAAAGAAGCGAAAGAGCCTTCTCGCTCGCAAAAAGTTATGTACGCTTTATTAGCCGGTGAAAAGCCATTATTGGCTTATGCAGATAGAGCCACTGATATTCTAGCTTTATTAAAATTAAAGCAACAATATAACCTAGATTTGGTGTTAGTAGGCGCGAGTGATGCGGTATTAGTTAGCGATGAAATAGCTAAAGCCAACGTGACTGTGATGATGAGTGCTATTGATAATTTACCGAGTAGTTTTGATTCATTACATAACTCATTGGCTAATGTCGCTAAACTGACAAAAGCTGGCGTGAAGGTAATTATCAGTAATAGCGGTGAGAGTCATAACATTAACCAATTACGCTTTGATGCGGGTGTGGCTATTGCTAATGGTCTAGCTGAAACTACCGCTTTAGCAGCCATTACCGCTAATGTTGCCGATACTTTTAAGTTAAATAGTGGTCGTATTGTTGTTGGTAAAAATGCTGATTTAGTTTTATGGAGCAGTGACCCGTTTGAAATAAGTACTAAGGTTGATGCTATGTGGATTAACGGTAATGCCATGTCGTTAAGATCCCGTCAAGATGCCTTACGTGAACGTTATACTGCCGATACTGATATGCCACGCTCTTATACTAAATAGTTACGAATTATTAAGGTAAAGAGCTAAGGGAAAGCACTAAGCTAAAACCCTCAGGGATTGAGTAGTTAGCTTGATTCATCTACTCCTGAACTTTTAATCAAAACCCGTATTTTAAGGAAACTTAACATACGGGTTTTTTATTTTTATCCTCGCTGCTTTTAAAGTAAGTTGTCTTGCTCAGTATTGTCTTAAGCGCAATCGATATCGGCTCTGTAGGCGTTTGGTAAGTGTAAGCAAGAGAATAAGCTTGTATTTTAATTCCCCTTCATTATCATTGTGATACAGCTTCACCTTAACTCACTAATTTTTAAGCAACTATTATGCGCTTTGTTTTACTTTCTCTTTTACTCTTTAAGCTAACTACTTTAGCTTCTTCTGCCCACGCCAGAGACAAAATTGGTTTGGTGTTAAGTGGCGGTGGCGCTAAAGGCTCAGCCCATATTGGTGTACTTAAAGTATTAGAGCAGCATAATATTCCAGTAGACTATGTCGTCGGTACCAGTATTGGTGCTTATGTTGGTGGCATGTATGCCTTAGGTTATGAAGTTGATGAAATTGAAAAAATTATGCTCAAACTGCATTGGGATAATGGCTTCTCTGATTTTATTCCTAGAGAAGCTTTATCTTATGCAAATAAGCAGCATAGAGATAGATACAACTTATCCATCAGGTTAGGTTACAGCGATGGCAAATTTAAAGTGCCGCACGGCTTATTACTCGGTCAAAGTGCTTACCAAATATTACAACGCTCAACTGATACCGTTAGCTCTTTTGCTAGCTTTGATGAATTAGCTATTCCCTATAGAGCGGTGGCCTCAAATATAGCAACAGCAAAAATGGTAGTGCTCGATTCGGGCAGTATTAATCAGGCAATGAAGGCTTCAGCGTCAGTGCCTGGTATTGTCGCGGCAGTGGAAATTGATGGTGTTATGCTAGTTGATGGCGGTATTACCAATAATATGCCCATTGATGTGGTTAAAAAAATGGGCGCTGATATTGTTATTGCCGTTGATATAGGTTCGCCATTAGCTGATCAAAGTCAATTAACCAGTACCGTTTCTGTACTCAATCAGCTATCTACTATATTGACTAATAATACCAGTTTGGCGCAAAAATCATTACTTAACGATAACGATATATTATTGCGACCAGCCATTGATGACTTAAGTACCACCGATTGGTCTGTTATGCCAGAAGCATTAGCGTTAGGTGAACAAGCAGCGTTGGCTAATTTAGATGTTTTGACAAAATTAGCCATTAATGATGCCGATTACCAAGCCTATAAACAAAAAAAACGCGCTAAAGCTAAACTATGGTTTACCGAGCTAACTAACAAAATCATTGAAATTCAATTTCAAAATAACTCAAAAGTAGAAAATGACATTATTGCGCTACATTTTGCTGTTGAGTTAAATAAAGTTCTTAGTAAAGATGAATTAGATTCAGCTATTAATAGGGTATATGCCCTAGATAAATTCGAACAAGTGACGGTTGAATTTAACGATACTGAACAAGGCCGAGTTTTAATTTTACATACCAGAGCTAAATCTTGGGGACCTAACTATTTTGATTTTGGCTTTAATTTAAAAACAGATTTTTCTAACCGCTCCATTACCTCCATCAATATGTCTTATTTGATGACTGACATTAATGATAAAGGCGGTCGCTGGTTAAATGAAGTCAGGGTAGGTTGGGAAACCTTGCTAGCCAGTGAGTTTTATCAACCCTTGACTAAATCGCACGATTTCTACAGTAGGGCAAGAGTTGCTTATGCACAAGATAAGTGGGAAAAAACCAGTGCTCGTGATGAGTTGAGCAAAGACCATTATTTAGCAACCTTAGCCTTAGGATATAACTATTCGTTTGACGGCATAATTGAAGTGGGTTTCATAGCTGAAACAGGAGACCTTTCTAAGGATTCTCCGGCGAGTGATGAGTTTGATTATGAGAGTTATGGCAGTTTTATTAAGTTTGGTTATGATACTTTAAACAGTATTAATTTCCCTACCCAAGGTAATAAGTTAGTCATTGAGATGCAGTGGTTAAATGATAAGTACTCGCCGCAGCTCAATGCCAGTGCAGACGATAAAGCACTTACCTTTACCTTAGATTGGCGCGGTGCTATTGGTCTTGGGGGTCATACTTTTGTTGGTATTACTTCTTTTGCTAGCATAGATAATGACACCGACTTTAGTGTGCATGTTACCGAGCTAGGTGGATTTTTAAACTTGTCGGGTTACCAAGAAGATGCGCTCATTGGTGTGCATAAAGCCTTTGCTGCGGTTGTTTATCAATACGACTTAGGCCGTGATGTGCCCGGTGGCTCAGGCTTACCTATATATTTAGGCACCAGTATTGAAGCCGGTAATGTTTGGGGGATAAATGAAACCGTTAAATACAGTGATTTAATTCACTCAGGCAGCATTTATCTAGGAACAGATACCAGTTTTGGTCCGGCAGTATTTGGCGTAGGTTTTGCCACTGGCGGTGAATATTCATTGTTTTTATCCATAGGTAAAAGCTGGTAGTACCAATCGGCTAGTACAAATAAAGTTAAGCCAAGCTTACTAGGTAAACTTTTATGCTATCAAACAGTGTTAGCTTCTTATAGAATTTGGCTGCTATAAGATTTTCCTGCGAAAGAAACTTTATTCTTTTCGAGTTTAAAACTGCGAACAGCGAGCTTTTAAATTCATAACCTAACCAGATTAGTTTACCCCATGACAAAAATACCACTAGATAATGATTTTGCTCAAGTTACGCCTATTAACCTAAGTCAGGATAATGTTGCTAACGATGGTAACGCAGAGTTTCTTGACGGCGACGCTCTTGAAGGCTTGAGTATTAGCCATCCACACTGTCAGGCTCTGGTAAGTTTGTATGGCGGGCAAGTATTAAGCTTTAAACCCACAGGTCATAAAGATGTTTTATGGTTAAGTAAAAAAGCTCATTATCAAGCCGGTAAAGCCATTCGCGGAGGTATTCCGCTGTGTTGGCCTTGGTTTGGCGCTAATGATAAACAAACTAGTGCTCAATCAAGGCAGCTAAAATCAGCTAATCATGGTTTTGCTCGGCAACTGCCGTGGCAAGTTGACAGCATTGCCGCCGATGAAAGTGGCGTTACCCTGGTTTTAGTTTTAGCGGGAGAGAATCAACATCCACTTTGGCCTAATGCCTATAAATTAAAACAAACACTGTTCTTTGGTAAAAGCTTTAAACAGACATTAGCCATGAGCAATCTCTCGTCACAAGATGCCCAATACTCTGCAGCCTTGCATAGTTATTTTACCGTCAGTAATCCAAGCAACGTCATTATCGATGCGTTAACTGGGCTTAGTTATCATGACAAATTAACCGCGAGTGCAAGTATTCAACAACAAAGCGTCAGTTGTATTGGTGAGATTGATCGTGAATATCACAGCTCTGAAAAAATGACACTTGTTGATAGTAAATGGCAACGTAAAATTGACATCGTTAGCAGTAATTGCCAGCAATGGGTGTTATGGAATCCAGGTGTTGAGTTAGCTAATACTATGGCGGATATTCATGCTAATGGTGAGCAAGAATATGTATGTTTAGAAGCGGCAAATACTAACTGGCAAGAATTACCTGCAGGAGAGACCGTCACTATTTCTCAAGAAATAGCCGTTACTAAGCTCTAATGAAACGTTAATTCCTTTTCAGTTCAGCTTTAACTATCTTTGATAGCTTAGTTAATTCTTAAATAGCGGTGTAATAAGGCTTGAGTAAAATTTATCTTCAGGTAAAAACCCCGTGGTAAGGTCATAAAAGGTTTACCGTTACGATCAAAGGCTTGGGTTTTTACTTTGCTATTAGCTGCTTTGGGTCTTAACTGCATCACTTGCCCGTGTTTGCCATGAATATTCTCAACTTCACCTAGTACTATCATATCGGTAAGCTCTTGCCAGTCTTGCGCTAATAGCGCTTCTTCTTCGACATTGGGCGACCATATAAAAGGCATACCCACTAAACGCTCACTTAGTGGCACATCTTTAGGGGTGATTACTGGCACCCAAAGTACTCGCGCGAGTTTTTTACGCACATAACAATTATGCCAAGTTACTCCAACTAGGCCTGTTAACGGCGCAACACTGACAAAGGTTGTTTCCAAGGGCTTAGCTTGCTCATTAATGGGTAATGACTTTAATTCGATACCTAAGTGAGGGAAATCAGGCTCAGGCCGAGAGCCAGCACTAGCACCGAGAACATGCTCAAATAATAAACCTATCCACCCCTTGTTGCGGGTTAAATCCTTAGGAACGGCAATACCTGCTTGCTCGGCTATTTCACCTAAGGTTAAGCCGGCTAAATTTTGTGCACTTGCCATCAGTGCTTGTTCAGAGGAAGGTATGTTCATAAAGGAAACAGATTAACCATGAAATAAACTTGATGGCTATTATTAATTAATTGCTAAAAAAATCAAAGTAATCATTTGCTCCACTGCCGTTAATATGGTTGAATTGATGCAAGAATTTTATATATTGTCAGGAGTTCCTGTGATCGATGCCGAAGGCTATCGCGCCAACGTCGGCATAGTAATAATTAACGACAGGGGACAAGTATTTTGGGCAAGAAGGTTTGGGCAACATTCATGGCAATATCCACAAGGTGGAGTTGATGAAGGTGAGTCGGCTGAAGAAACCATGTTTCGAGAGTTACATGAAGAAGTTGGCTTAAAACCCGAAGACGTGAAAATTGTTGCTTCAACTAAGCACTGGCTAAAATATCGATTACCAAAGCGCTACATTAGGCATGACTCTAAACCCGTTTGTATTGGTCAAAAGCAAAAATGGTTTTTATTAAAACTAACGGCTGCTGAATCTGCAGTTGATTTACTACATAGTCCGCATCCTGAATTTGATGATTGGCGCTGGGTAAGTTACTGGTATCCAGTTAGGCAGGTAGTGTCTTTTAAACGTGATGTTTATCGCAAGGTCATGAAAGAGTTTGCCAGTTTTGCTTTACCGCTAACCTATGAACGACGACCAGAGCGGCGTAAACGTCGTGCTTAGTTTCCATAAAAAAGCGTAATTATTACTATGATTTAGAGTAGTGTTAAGAATCCTAATAGCCCACTTTATTGTGGGCTATTTTTTTCTACATTTTCATTTGCACTCTGGTGTGTAATAAATGGTGTGCATCATTTTGTGATCAATCTTTGAGGAATTAAATGTTAACTACCTTACGTCGAATAGTATTGGAATTTAGCCAAGAAGCTGAACTACAAAATGCGCTTGAACGTATGGTATATCGCGTAAAAAAAGCGATGAAAACAGATTGTTGCTCAATTTATTTAGCTGATTATCATCAGCAACATTTTTTATTAATGGCTTCTGATGGCTTAGCTAAAACGTCACAGGGACAAACTTGCATTGGTTTTTCTGAGGGGTTGGTTGGCCTTGTTGGTCAACGAGAAGAGCCGCTGAATATTGCTGATGCCCAGCTGCATCAAGACTTTATTCACGCGCCAGAAGTTGAAGAAGACGACTTTAATGCCTTTTTGGGTACGCCCATTATTCATCAACGTAAAGTGTTAGGTATTTTAGCTATTCAGCAAAAAGAGTCGCGTCACTTTACCGAAAATGATGAAGCCTTTTTAGTGACACTGTCGGCGCAATTAGCCAGTGCTTTGGCTAATGCCGAAATTAAAAGTTTACTCAGTCAGCAAGAAGAGCAAAATCAAGGTGTTAAACAATTACATGGTATTGCTGGCGCGCCAGGAATAGCCTTAGGTGAAATTATAGTCTGCCAACCGCAAGCGGATCTGGCAGCGGTTTCATTAAAAAAATCCCCGGATAGCCAAAAGCAGTTATTACGCTTTGAACAAGCGGTTGAAAAAACCCGTACAGAATTTAATGTTTTAAGTAGTAAATTGAGTGAAGTTATTGATGATGACAGCTTGGCTATTTTTGATGTCTACAAACAATTACTCGACCAAGCCAATTTAGGCCAAGAAGTTGCGGCCAAAATCTCACTGGGCTGGCGAGCAGACAGTGCCTTAAAGTTAGTGATTGAACATTACATTAGTCAATTTGAAGCCATTGAAGATAGCTATTTTCGTGAGCGAGCCAGTGATATTCGTGACTTAGGTACACGCTTATTAGTGAATATTCAGCAACAAACGAAAGAAGAATTACTCTTACCCGAGCAATTTATTTTGCTGGCCCATGATGTCAGCGCCGCCATGGTGGCGCAATATCAGCATCAGGGGCTGTTGGGTGTTATTTCCTTATCTGGCTCTAATAATTCACACGCAGCCATTTTAGCGCGATCATTAGGTTTGCCAGCTATCATGGGCGTTAATGCCATAGTGCTCAGTCAATTGCATCAGCAACAGGCAATACTTGATGGTTTTAGTGGCGAGCTATTTATTAACCCTGATGAAAGCTTAATACAAGAGTATCAATATTTATTAAGCCAAGAAAAAGCCCTGACTGATAAAGTTATGGCAGTGGCACACCTGCCTTGTATTACCCAAGATGGTCGAGCCATTGAAGTGTTACTTAATGCCGGTTTATCGGCCGGATTTGAACATAATGCACAACTAGGTGCGCTAGGTATTGGTTTGTATCGCACCGAAATACCCTTTATGAACCGACACTGTTTTCCATCAGAGCAAGAGCAAACTAAGTTATACCGTAAGGTGTTAGAGGTATTTCCTAAGCATGGTGTTACCATGCGAACACTTGATGTTGGCGGCGATAAGTCACTACCTTATTTTCCCATTAATGAAGAAAACCCTTTCCTTGGTTGGCGTGGAATTCGCATTACCCTAGATCATCCGGAAATATTCCTGGTGCAAGTGCGTGCTATGTTACGGGCTAATCAAGGCTTAAACAATTTAGAAATCATGTTGCCGATGATTTCTGGTGTAGAAGAAGTTGATGAAGCCATTCGGTTAATCAATCAGGCCTTCTTTGAGCTAAAAACAGAGTTGACCACAGAAATAACCACTGAACTTATGTCAGCAAGCAATGCTGATGGTCACTTAAGTCTCCAGCAAGCACAAATAAAAGCCAAGGCGGTTTCTGCGCAATTAGTACGACCTAAAATAGGTATTATGTTGGAGGTGCCTTCGGTTATATTCCAAATGGAAGCCCTAGCTAAACGTGTTGATTTTTTTTCTGTCGGTAGTAACGACTTAACTCAGTATTTATTAGCGGTAGATCGAAATAATAGCCAAGTGGCTAATTTATATGATGCCTTTCACCCTGCGGTGTTAAGTGCTTTAAACAGTCTAGCTCAGCAATCGGCGCAGTATTTAACTCCCATCAGCTTATGTGGTGAGTTGGCGGCACAGCCAGCGGGGGCCATTTTATTATTGGCCATGGGCTATGACAAAATTAGTATGAATGGACATAACGTACCACGAATTAAATGGGTCATTCGTCATATTTCTTTTGCGCAAGCGCAAACAATTTTAGCTAAAGCTTTAACCTTAACAACAGCCAAGCAAGTACATAGTTATCTAAATGAGCAGCTTGAAGCTTTAGGGTTAGGCGGCTTTATTCGCGCAGGTGGTTAGTTTACCAACAGTAAATAATGAGTATCAAGCTAGTATCTTTTTTCTAGTCTTGTCAGTGTAATAATATTTAGGGGCGGGTTTTCCGCTAAGTAGAATGATTTTAACAGTATTAATTTCTTGTGTTGCTTTAGGCAGTGTCGTTGGTTTTTTAGCTGGCTTGTTAGGCATAGGTGGTGGTCTTATTATTGTGCCAGCACTGGTTTATTTACTGCCCATGGTTGGCGTTAGTAGCGAAATAGTGATGCCAATGGCACTAGCCACTTCTTTAGGGGCTATTGTCATTACCTCGGCCAGTGCTGCATTGGCACATCATAGTAAAAAAAATATTCCATGGACATTAGCAAAACCCTTAATGCTCTTAGTCGCGATAGGGGCATTGTTAGGGGCTTTTATTGCTGACTCTCTTTCGAGTGAAGCGTTAACTGGCTTTTTCTCCATTGTCGTGGTTTTATTGGCTGTTTACATGTTACTTTCGATTAATGCCTCAAAAAAGAGGTCATTGCCAGCCACTTACGTGTTGCAAACCATTAGTTTTATAACGGGGATTATTGCTAGTTTAATGGGCATAGCTGGCGGCGCTATTTTAGTGCCTATGTTGAGTTTTTTCGGCGTGTCTGTACGGCATAGTATAGGCTTAGCAACGGCTTGCGGAGTAATGGTGGCACTATTTGGCTCCCTTGGTTATATCATTACTGGCTTTAATTTACCTAACCTGCCGAAGTGGAGCTTAGGTTATATTTATTTGCCGGCATTATTAGGTATTGTGATGAGCTCGGCGATATTTGCACCAATAGGGGTTAAATATGCCAGTAAATTACCGGTGAAAACTTTGAAGAAGTTTTTTGCCGTTTTTCTAATTTGTGTCGCTATTAAAATGATGCTTGGTTAACTTTGTTTGAGTTAACTTTGTTTGAGTTAACTTGTTTTACTGGAGTCATTTTCAGTGAAGTACTTTAATAAATAACCTTTTAGCCATAACAGGGTATAATCTCGGCCAATGAATAAATAGTTTTAACTTTCGAATATTTAACCTTCTACCTTTTAACTTTCTACTTTGAGAAAACGGACAAGCAATGACAGATAAGTTTTTACAATTTCCGGTAATAGACCCGATTATATTTAGCATTGGCCCAGTATCATTACGCTGGTATGGCACCATGTATTTAATTGGCTTCCTTGCCGCTATGTTTATGGCAAACAAGGCCGCTGATAGAAGTAACGGCTTATGGACACGCGAGCAAGTCAGTGACTTATTATTTTATGGTTTCTTAGGGGTAATTCTAGGTGGTCGTGTTGGCTATGTATTGTTTTATCAGTTCGAATACTTCCTGTCCGATCCATTATATTTACTGGAAATATGGCAAGGCGGCATGTCTTTTCACGGCGGCTTACTCGGGGTGACTTTAGCGGTATTGATTTTTGCCCGTAAGACAAATAAATCCTTTTTAACGGTAGGTGATTTCATTGTGCCGCTAGTGCCTATTGGCTTAGGCATGGGGCGGTTAGGTAATTTTATTAATGCTGAACTTTGGGGACGTCAAACTGATGTGCCATGGGCTATGGTTTTCCCAACCGATGCATTACAAGTTCCACGCCATCCTTCACAGCTTTATGAATTCTTTTTAGAAGGCGTAGTACTGTTTATTATTTTGTATGTTGTTACCCGTAAGCCGCGTAGTTTAGGTTTAGCTTCGGGCACCTTCTTAATTGGCTATGGCATATTTAGAAGTATTGTCGAATTCTTCCGTGAGCCTGATGCGCATCTAGGCTTATATTTTTCCTTTATATCAAAAGGGCAAATTTTAAGTATTCCGATGATACTTATTGGACTGTTTATTATCTATTGGGGTTACAACCAGCAGCAAAAGTCGGCGATTAATGCGAGTAAAAAAATGACTAAAACTAGTCAGGAACCGGTCAGTAAATCAGCGAAAGGAAATAGCTAATGCGCGCATATTTAGATCTATGTCAAAGAATTATAGAGCAGGGTACTTGGGTTGAAAATGAGCGCACTGGTAAGCGCTGTTTAACCGTTATAAATGCCGACTTGGAATATAACGTTGGTGATAACCAGTTCCCATTAATTACCACCCGTAAAAGCTTTTTTAAGTCGGCCATTGCGGAATTTATTGGTTATATCCGCGGCTATGATAATGCCAGTGATTTTCGAAAACTTGGCACTAAAACTTGGGATGCCAATGCCAATTTAAATGAAGCTTGGCTTAATAACTCACACCGTAAAGGTGAAGACGATATGGGCCGAGTTTATGGTATACAAGCGCGTGCCTGGGCAAAGCCAGATGGCGGCAGTATCGATCAACTGAAAAAAATTGTTGATAACCTAAAAAATGGTATCGATGATCGTGCTGAAATCATGACTTTTTACAACCCCGGTGAATTTGACTTAGGTTGTTTAAGACCTTGTATGCATACCCATAACTTCTCTTTACTTGGTGATACCTTGCACCTTACCAGCTTTCAGCGTTCATGTGATGTGCCGCTAGGGCTTAATTTTAACCAAGTACAAGTGTTTACCTTTTTAGCGTTAATGGCGCAAATCACCGGTAAAAAAGCCGGCATGGCGTATCACAAAATTGTTAATGCTCATATTTATGAAGACCAGTTATCGTTAATGCAAGATGTGCAGTTAAAACGTGAGCCGATGGCGTTGCCAAAACTTATTATCAACCCTGAAATCAAATCATTAGAAGATTTAGAAACTTGGGTAACTATGGATGATTTTAAAGTGGAAGGCTACGAGTGTCACGACGCAATTAAGTATCCATTTGCGGTGTAATTGTTAAATAACCTGAAAACTGGATAAGGATTGAACTAACTGCCCACCTTGCGATCAGATCTTTCGACTAAAAACGATTTGAAA
>NZ_JABSOV010000085.1 GCF_013215345.1 Colwellia sp.
TCAAGACCGGTGCTTTCGACCACTCAGCCATCTCACCTGAAGTTAACAAATAAGCTGTTGAAACCATGCTTGCTTGAGAACGAGGCGGATATTAAGTACTATCGCCCTACTTGTAAAGCGTTAAATGTAAAAATAGTTAAATAATTTCATCCAAACCCTTTGTTCGAATATTTAACGAACAAGTTGTTTTAAAAACCAGCATTACCAGGTTAATTCACCTTGCCAACAAATAAGATAACTTAGTTAGCAGTAGTAAGTAGCTCGGCAAGTTGAAAATCAAATAAGGTGCTTACAATCATATTTATGGCAATACCATGGGTAATGAATGATACCCATAATCCTGCCTTAGCCATATTTTTCGTCCTCAGAGCCATTGGCTAAACCACCAATGACCCTAATTAGTTCTACTTACTGTGCTTTTATCTTTTCCTGTTGATAACTTTTAAATCGTTATAATTAAAGCATTGTAGCAATTTCTAGCCCTTGTTTAATCGCGCGTTTAGCATCAAGTTCAGCGGCAACATCAGCACCACCAATCAAATGGTATGGTTTGTTAAGCCCTTCAATCAGCTCTCTTGCGGGATCTTGACCGGCACAGATAATGATATTATCCACGGCTAATACTTGTCTTATCCCAGCAATAGAAAGATGCAGGCCAGCATCGTCGATTTTATGATAAACACATGATGACAGCATTTTAACTTGTTTGTTTTTCAGTCCTGTTCGGTGGATCCAACCGGTCGTTTTGCCCAAGCCTGCGCCTACCTTAGTGTCTTTACGCTGTAACAGGTAAACATCACGCGCTGGAGCGGTGATTTCGGCTTTTACCCCTTCAATACCTGCACGAGCTGTTAACGTCATATCAACGCCCCATTCTTTCATGTAGGCAGGAATATTCTGGCTGGTTGCAGTGCCAGAATGTACCAAGTATTCAGAGACATCAAAACCAATACCACCTGCGCCAATAACAGCAACTTTTTTGCCCACCGCTTTTTTGTGCTTAAGCACATCGATATAATTTAAAACCTTACTATGTTCAATGCCTTCAATGGGCGGCATACGCGGGTTAATACCTGTGGCTATGACTATTTCATCAAAATCACTATTGTTTAACTCATTTGCCGTAATCCGAGTATTTAACTTAACGGTAACCCCCGTTAATTCTAACTGGCGAGAAAAATAGCGTATGGTTTCACTGAACTCTTCTTTTCCTGGAACTTGTTTGGCGATATTAAACTGCCCGCCTACTTCACTTGCACCATCAAAAAGTGTTACCTCATGCCCTGCCTCGGCCAGAGACGTAGCCGCGGACAATCCAGCCGGACCAGCACCAACAACGGCAATTTTCTTGATGTTTTTTGTCGGTACAATATTAATTTCAGTTTCAAAACAAGCACGCGGATTAACTAAACAACTGGCCATTTCACCATTAAAAACGTGATCAAGGCAGGCTTGGTTACAACCTATACAGGTATTTATTTCGTCACTGCGCCCTGTTGCCGCTTTGTTTACAAATTCAGCATCAGCAAGAAATGGTCTTGCCATAGAAATCATATCGGCATCGCCGCGCTGTAATACTTCTTCGGCAACCTCAGGGGTATTAATTCTATTTGAGGTGATCACAGGAATGCTGAAATGTTCTCTGTATTTAGCGGTTACCCAAGTAAATGCTGCGCGCGGCACCTTGGTTTGAATAGTAGGAATACGCGCTTCATGCCAACCAATACCGGTGTTGATAATGGTTGTTCCAGCTTTTTCAATGGCTTGTCCGAACTTAACCACCTCTTCAAAACTACTGCCACCTTCAACAAGGTCCATCATCGAAAGACGGAAGATAATAATAAAATGTTCGCCTACGGCTTGGCGAATACGGCGTACCACTTCAACACCAAATTTGATGCGGTTATCATAAGAGCCGCCCCATTCATCATCACGTTGATTGGTTCTTAAAGCGGTAAATTGATTAATGAAATACCCCTCTGAGCCCATTACCTCAACACCGTCATAATTTGCTTGTTGTGCTTTAAGGGCTAGATCAACAAAAGATTGAATTTCTTCTTCAATCATTTCAACCGTTACCGCTTCAGGTTTATACGGATTAATAGGTGCCTGGATAGCCGACGGCGCAATAAGCTTGTGATTAAAAGCGTAACGACCGGTATGAAGTATTTGCAAACAAATCTTACTGTCATATTTATGCACTTCATCGGTAATAACTCTATGTTTGGCAATATCTTCTGCGCTGGTCATTATTTGAGTATTAGGGTGAGTTGCTCCGCGTTTACTTGGGCCGTAACCACCGGTAACCATCAAACCACAACCGCCTTTGGCACGTTCACCAAAATATGCTGCCATACGTCTAGTGCCGTCTGGGTGCTCTTCAAGGCCGGTATGCATTGATCCCATTAAAATTCGATTCTTTAAGGTGGTGAAACCAAGATCAAGTGGTGCTAACAATTTTGAAAACTTGTTGTTGCCTGTAGTTTCAATATTTTCTTTGGCTTCAGTATTAAGTTCGGACATAACTCACTCTCTTTGTATTTATCAAATATTTAATTCAATTTAGACAATGTACTCTCGAATCAATTTAGACACCGTCTAGTTTATTGTCAATTAAAATAGCGACTAAATATGACGGTGTCAAGATTGATTAATAAACAATAGCTTGCTAAATTAGCCTTTATGAAAAATATTCCTGAAAAATCAAAGTATCACCACGGTGATTTAAGAACGACTTTACTTACCGTTGCTGGGGAAATGCTCAAAGAAGGCGGTATTGAAGAGTTGTCATTGCGTAAATTAGCAGCGCGCGTAGGTGTTTCAAGAACTGCGCCTTATCACCACTTTAAAGATAAAAACGCCCTGCTTTGTGGTATTGCTGAATCAGGTTTTAGGCAACTACATCAAATGAATAAGCGTAGCTTTAATGCTGAAGGACCTTCGACTAAAGAAAAGTTCTCAAGTTTTATCCATGAATATGTAAACTTTGCCAAGGCTAATCCAGATCTTTACGAATTAATGTTTGGCCGTACTATTTGGAAACAAGAAAACAGCACATCAGAATTACGTGATGCCGCCTACCCTTGTTTTCAATATCAGGTGGCCATGACCCGAGAATGGCAGCAACTTAAACTGCTTAATCACAGTGGTGAAGAAAGTGCCCTACGCGCATCGCAAGTGCTTTGGGGCACTGTGCATGGCATTGCTAAATTACTTATTGATGGCATTTATACTGATGTAGCTCATGTTGAAGAAATATGTGATTACGCCGTTGATATGTTTCTAGTGCACTAGCTTCGCGAAAAATCAAACTCTAGATAACTCTGACTTAGCTCACCCTTATGCAGAGCCCATAGGCATTTAAAATAGCGTTTATTTACAAAAGATCTTTTTAATTAGTCTTATTTTGCAGATTTTTTTCCTAATTAACTACTGCCAACTGATAACTGCCTTTACCATTCTCTTTTACTTGGTAGAGTGCTGCATCAGCTTGTTTGATGATTTCTTCAGATGAACATCCGCTAGCAGATGATACCGCAATACCTATACTAATGCCGATAGTCAGCTTTTTGTTATCAATAATAAAAGGCTCACTAAAGACGGCTATAATTTTATTTGCTAGTGGTATTAAAGACTCAGTAAAAGAAATAGACTCTAATATTACAGAAAATTCATCACCACCTACTCTAGCGATTATATCGCTTGCTCGAAAATGTTTTTTTAACGTTTTGCCGACTTCTATTAATAAAGCATCACCTGTGGGATGGCCATAGCTATCGTTAACCTGTTTAAATCCATCTAGATCTAACATCATGAATGCCAATGTGGAGTTTTCTCTGTGCTGACGCAACAATGAATGTTCTAAACTCTTCATCAACGAATATCTATTATCTAACCCCGTCAAGCTATCAGTTAATGCGAGTTTCTTTAGAGACCTTTCGGCTTTTTTTCTCTCGGTAATATCAAGTATTGAGCCGACAATACCTTCGATACCCTCTTCTTCAGTGTGAAAATAAGCTTTATGAAACATAACATCATGTATTGAACCATCAGCATAGCTCACCTTAGACTCATAAATTTGAGTGCCTTTACTATCAAATAGTGCTTTGTCTGCTTCGAAGTAAGCTCTAGCTAGCTCATCATCAAAAAGTTCGAAAACACTTTTGCCAATGAATTGCTCTCGTCTTAAACCAATGTATTCCTCAAAGGCTTTATTGCAACCTAGGTATCGACCTTCAGCATCTTTATAAAAGATGGGTGTTGGCGCAGCATTAATAACTGCTTGCATAAAGTTATTTTCGTTATGTACCGGTGATGTCATAGAAATATCTCATCCTTTTGAATTTAACTCTATTTTGATTTGGCAAATAGTAACAATAAAAATGAATACGTCCATAGATTGAAAACGTCTACCTTTCTTCGTAAAGGCTTAGTGAGCTTACCTCATTCGTCTATGAACACTGTTTTATGAAAAAAAGACACCTACCAAGATAGTAGATTTTCGTTAATAGGCTTGTCTCTTAAGGAAAATTAAACATAAGAATCAGCTAACTAAAACAGCCGCACACCTTGCAACTTTATATATATATTACGCACCTTATTGTAAATACTAAAATACCTTAGAAATCACTTCGGTGAAAACTTAAGGACCGATAAGCTCTTTGAACTAGTACCCACAAATATGAGTTTTGTTATAAAAAATGGATCTAAATACCATTGTAAAAATATCGTAATTATACTTATGACACGAATTTTTATACCTAGAGATTTTCGCTACAAAACTGTATTAGATGATTTATGTTAACGTCGGTACGAAACCTGCTAGAATTACATCATTGTAGGTTTAATAACAATTTCAAATCTAAGGAATTATACGTAGTGAGTAAAACTAAAAAAAGTAAAATAATCAGCACTGACCAAGTGCTTATTACTCTGTGTGAATCAGTTTGTGAAGTACTAACAAAAGCCAGTGGCAATACCATTAGCTACTCAGCTATGGTGCAAAAAATTACGAAAACGTGCCTAAGGCCAGACGTTTCTAGTTTTGTTCTGTTTGACGGTGGATTTAATGGCTTAGTTGTTACCAACTTTACCGGTGATGCTGCCTTGGAAATTTATCAGGATTATATGCGTAATATGGGCATGCCTGAATCGGAAATTTCAAAGAGCCATATGTCTGACGATGTAGCGAATGTTTTAGGCGAACTGATGAACCAATTGGTTGGTGATTTTACCTTTAAAGTAAGGGAGCAGCTACAAACTCATATTACCCAAAGCCAGCCAAAAATGATGGCAATCACTAAATTGGTACAAATCTCTGTTGATACCGCCATGGACAGGCCACAAATGCGCAGAGTCACATTTTCAACAGCAACCAACAAGATCTTTTATCTGGAATTTGCCATGGATAAAACTGAATTTATTCAGTTACATGATTTTGAAGCCGCAGAAACTATTGACCCTGATGAGATTTTAGAACGCTCAGCGAAGGAAATGACTGATGCCGCAAATGCGGAAGAGCCTATAGTGAAAGAAGATGACGGTGACGCTGATGATGACTTTATGGCATCACTTGGTTTATAAGCCAAAACAATAAATAGCACTGCGGCTTTGAGTGATGTTGCACTAAGCCTGTTACCCAAGGCCTGCAGACTGAATGACTCAGCACTAACAAATGTTCTACTTGCTTTATTTGTCAGTGCTAAGCTACTTATTAAAATTGCGCGCAGTCGCGCTATTTATTCGCTATGCCAAAGCTACTAACTACTGAAAATCTTCAGTTTCAAAATATAAAGGCTTTATCGTGCCACAATTTAGAAACTTATATTGAAGCTCTATTTCTTTTGGTACTGGTGATGAGGTGGTAAATCGACCTAAACAACCGGCTTCTAAATCAATAGCCAATATATGGTCAAAGCTAGGTGCCTGCTGAATCCTATGAATATAGATTTTATAGTTTTGCTTTAATGAAACAACATCATACTCTTGTCTCTTACTTGAAGGCTTAATGTCCTCAAAAGTACGAACATACAGTTGCTTATCAAAAGACAATTCAATATTTTCATACACTAACATTCCACCACGCTCAAAATGCCCTGCATATAAATCAGCCTGTATCACCATTTTCTCGCCACGCATTAAACGTTGTAAATTGAATGGCTTAGGCTTAATAGTAATGAATTCACTATCTCTGACCGTTTGTAATACCGCTAAATCATTATTATCTAATTTATACAGTAGTTGCACGTTATGAGGCTTTTTATAAAGCGGCAAATGGGATGCATAAATGCTAGAGCCCTGATTGACCAAAACCATACCATGAACGCCCATATAGTCAGGGTCTAATGGCGGTAACTTTTTGACTTCGTCCTCCGCAAAGCTCACTTGACTAAATAAAGATAACAATAAAATACCAACGAACACTTTTTTCATAGGGAAACTCTCATTTAATATAAATTGAATATAGGTTGCAGGTATTTTCAGCGAGCAACATTCCAGATCCGATTTTTACATTATAGATGTTTTCTTCAAGCAAAAAATCCTATATAAGCAATAATTTATAGTTAATTTATTAGCTCTCTATTTTATCTTTTCAGTCTTAAAATTATTTTTAACCTTGTTACAACTAATAATATTTTAAAAGACTATTCATCTAAGCACTAAAGCCAAAGTAAGGCCGAAACAAAGTAGTAGAGCTCTAGTGCCCGCTGCCGGCTAACTGACAAAATTTATCATCGATAGACTTCACTCATATCAAATTACTGCCCTTCTCAATTATCCACTTGTGCCCTTAATTCTCTACGCAAAATTTTCCCTACAGTAGATTTAGGCAGCTCCTTAACAAAAACCACTCTTTTAGGTACCTTATAAGCGGTTAAGTGTTCTCGGCAATAACTCATGATATTAACGTCTGACTCCGCACCTTTAACGGTAATGTATGCACATACCCTCTCGCCAGTTTTATCATCAGTTTCACCTATAACGGCCGCTTCGATAACGTTGGGATGATTTGTTAACACCTCTTCAATTTCATTGGGGTAAACATTGAAGCCAGAAACTATAATCATGTCTTTAAGACGATCAACTATTTTAATACAACCGTCAACGAGTTTAATGCCCACATCTCCAGTTCTAAAAAATTGATTTTCACTGATCGATTTTTTGCTTTCACTTGCCATATTCCAGTAGATTTTCAACAGACTCGTGCTCAAAGGTGATACTTTTTATTTTTGTTCGCTCAAGTTTAAGTTGTTGTCCACCAAGTTCAAAAAGTGCATATTTGTTATCGATTGAGATAACTTTGCCCTTTAGTTTTTGCTCATCCATTAACACGACAGTGTCAGCAACTGCACTAGTAGTGAATATAGCCATTAAGCTAATGATAAATAACATTTGAAATTTCATTGCTTTACCTTTTAATTTTTATGATACTGCTCAAATTGCATTGCTTAGTAACTTTCTTACTACTTTGCTTAATTTTGCATGTCAGCAAACATGGTATTCACTAATTCGGTTACCGCCTGCTCTCTTTGTGCGGCATTTTGTAGTATTTAATCGGCTTCACTAGTGTGCTTCTCCATACAGTTCCCTTGGTTTTGTTATCAACAATATCGATAACAAAAGTACCTTCGGTATAGCTTTTAGTGCTCATATTGCTTGCGCCGTAACTATACCCTTAGGTATGTCCATATCTTGAATTGTAGCCATAGTAAGGGCTGTGACCTAAATATCTTACTTTCATTTACTAAGGTTGCAAAATGCGACGCAACTTATTTTATTAAGTCTACTTCCTCTAAAATTGCACAACCAAAGCTAATACCTTCAATTAATTTATTTTATAATCAACTGAAATATAAAGTAAATATAGAAAATGATTTATTTATTCGCCTATTACTAACTTATTGGTTCAATTTATGCCTATTTACCTACACGGCCCTTAGTTAACGGGTGTTAAATCCAAAGTAGCTATAAATAATAGGAGTCATTATGGAGTCAGTTGATCCGCTATTAATCGCTTTTTTACCAAAAGATATTCGCTCGATGTTCTTTCCCTACGCAAGCGTGCAACTTTTGGCTTTACTGATAAATTTACTTATTGGCTTTGTTATCGCCAGCCTAATAGGTATTCATTTTAGAAAATACGCCAGTGCTTTTTGTAACCGTCAAGATTTCTCACGCCTATTCCCTTTGCTTGTGCTTAGCGTAATTTTGATTATTACCGTGGTAAAAGCATCACTGGCATTAGCGCTAGGCTTGGTCGGTGCACTATCGATCGTCCGTTTTCGTACTCCTATTAAAGAGCCTGAAGAACTCTTGTATCTGTTTTTAAATATTGCTGTTGCGGTAGCGTTAGGCGCTGGCCAAACTTTGGCAGCGATACTCTCCTGTATCGTTACTCTTATCCTAATCACCCTGGTTAAAAAACGTGATGACAGCAACACAGTAGAAAACGGCTTGTTTCTCTCTCTCAATCATATTTGTGAGGAGGGTTACCAACAAACGACCCTAGTAAGCACACTTAAATCTATACTAGAGCAACATGTTGAACGTATTGAATTAAGGCGAATTGACGTAACAAACACCCAGTTTGACGCTACATTTTTTATTGCCGTGCGCAATGAACAACAAATCGACCAATTTATATCAGCACTTAATAAAGAGTTTTCAGGTATTAATGTTTCTTTACTCGAGCAACATAATATCGCTGGGGTATAACTATGCGTTTAGACCCACCAAAACAGCGATTTACTCCACATGAGAGAAAAGTTTGTCTACTGGCAATACTGCTATTAACGCTATTAGTACTACCGTCACTAAATTCTGTTAGGCACTACTTAGTGGACAACGGTTTTGTTGCCCATCACACCTCAACAAAAGACAAAGCCTGGCAACTTGCCAAGAGTTTAGCTTTAGCGCCAGCCAAATGGTTAGCTGCTGAAAAAGAGTTGCCCGTTATTAAGATAGACATTAAATATCAAGATTGGCTAAAGCTAGAGAGTGATCGTAAAACCGCGTTTACACAAGGTAAAATCCCCGAAATCCGCCATGAAGTGACGGCTCTTATTTATTATCAACAAAACAAATTCCCTGCAAAAATACGCTTACAAGGCGATATGCTTGACCATATAAACAAAACAAAGCGATGGTCACTCAAAGTATCGTTGAAAAAGAAACAAGCGATATTTGAATCGCGTAAATTCTCTCTGCTTGCCACCAGTGTTCGGGGGCATCAAGGCGCCAGCTTATTCGCAAAAAGTTTAGCCATCGCAAATTTCGATATTATTTCACCAAAGCACATCCCCGTTAGGGTTGTTTTAAATGGCAATGATTGGGGAGTGATGTTTTTTGAACAAGCGTTCAGTCAAAGTTTATTAGCGGTAAACAACCGAACAGAGGGTTTGATCGCTCGATTAGACTTAGTTGCAGAGTCTATCGATGAAAATGGACAAGTCACTCGCCTGTTAAAGCCACGCGTTTTGCAGCGTAAGACAATTCTTGGCAATAGTTCATTAGCCAAACAACGGAAAATAGCTCTGGCGTTACTCAATGATTTTTTGAGTGGTAATCGTTCAGCAAGTGATGTTTTTGATGCCAAAAGACTTGCTCAATACCTCGCCATGGTCGATTTATGGGGCGCGTGGCATGCACTCACCTGGAATAACTGGCGTTGGTACTACAATCCTCACACGGCAAAACTTGAGCCTATACAAAGTGATGTAGCAGTTACGCCCGCTGCACATATTTGGTTAATGCAACCACCCAGCCAAACGTTCGAAATAACTAAGGCCATGCTTAATGACCCACAAGTTAAGGCACATTATCTTGCTTCGAAAAGCACATTAATGAAATTACTCAATGAGCAGATTATTCCACAGCTTAGCCGTTATGAGCAGCAATTGACTCAATTGTTACACTCAGATAGTCCACTAATTTCTCCATTTAACTTCGATGTAATGCAGCGGCAAGCACATTGCTGGAGCACCAGTTATCAAGTTGACGGTTGTCGCTCAATTAAGCCCGTCAGTGAGAAATTGCATAAACAGTTAAATGTCTTTAAAACACAACCCAATTGGGATCTAGTCAGTCGCGTATATGAGCATCAAGGCCAAGTAGTTTGGCTGGTGAAAAACAATGACAATATCGCACTTATAATCAAGGAAGTACAAGGCGTTACCACTTATGACGAAATCACCAAACTCGATGAAATAAATGATGATCTACCTTTAAAACTTTTTCCAGGACAAACAACCACGATTAACTTACCGAAAAACGTGGTAACACTTAAAGTAAGTGCGGGCTTAGCGGGTAAAAAAATAGCCCCATTTATTTTTAACAAGAACGTACGGTCGCTTAGCTTTGTTCCTCGCCCATATGAGCCTAGAAACAGTATTTTTCTGTATAGTGAATTTATCAAACGCACCAAGGGGGAGTGGCATGTGCAAGTAGGGACATGGCATATTAACTCTTACTTAGTCACACCCAGCAATACTAAAGTGGTAATTCCTGCGGGTACACATTTAACCTTTAGTAAGAATGCCGGTCTTATGGTGTTTGGCTCATTACAGGTTTATGGCAAAAAAAACAATCCGGTGATATTTACCAAGCATCAGGCTGATTCTAAATGGTCAGGGCTAAGTGTTTTTGCTGCTAGCGCGGAAACTGAACATGTAATAAACCACCTAAAAATACACTTTGCTAGCAGCCCTAAGTTAGGGTTGTGGCAACCTCGTGGCGCAATTTATTTCGTTAAAGGTATAGTTAATATGCAATCGGTGGAAATTACTGACAATCAGTCTGAAGATGGTTTAAACATTATAAATGCTGTGGTTATTATTGACGGTTTAACCATCAAGAATACCCTCTCTGATGCCTTCGACTGTGATTTTTGTACCGGTGAAGTGAATAACAGTCAATTTATTAATATCGGCTCTCGTTCTGGTGGTGATGGCTTAGATATTAGTGGATCAAATCTTAAACTTACCGGCGCCAAGTTTACCCAGGTTCGCGACAAAGCTATATCAGCGGGTGAACGCAGCCAACTGCACGTCATCGACGCCACATTCAATGATGTTAACTTTGCCATCGTTGCCAAGGACGATTCCACAGTTATTGCGGAAAATATCACCGCGAGCAATATCCACCATATGGCCTTAATGAGCTATTCCAAAAAGCGAATCTTTGGACCCGCGGTAATGAAAGTAACTAAGTATTCTTGCGCTGACCTTAACTGCCAAAACAAGAGTGTAGCTGAACTAGGAAGCCGCTTAGTGGTCAATGGCTTGGAAATTCGCTCGCAAGCCATTGATGTAAATAATTTATACAACACCATCATGAAATCGGATAAGCCAAAATGAGTACACTATTTAATGCACCAATGACGACAAAAACAGCAATTAAAAACCGGGAGTATCGATTTGAAGTCAAGGTACCTATTCCTCTAAACAGGCTACAAGCAGTGCAAACTTGGCTAATGAACCACCCATTATTATTTGCTCAACATCACCAACCTCGTCATGTGAACAGTTTATATCTTGATACACCGCTACTGGATCGTTATGAGGAAAATTTAAGTGGCATCAGTACCCGAAAAAAAGTACGGATTCGTTGGTATGGTGATTTAGATAAAGCAATTCAAGCTAAGTTGGAGTTTAAACATCGTCAAGGAGGTAAAGGCTACAAAGTAACCTTTGATACCTCATTAAACTTGTCGCAGGCTGACTTCAATTGGGCAAAAGCATTATTAAAAGCTTACAGGGATTTACCATTAGAAGCTCAGTTACTTTGGGGTAGCGAGCATTCGCCAATAATCATTTGTCGCTATAGCCGACAGTATTATATTTCTCATTGCAACAAGATACGGGCAACCATTGACGAAAACATGCAGGCATTCGACCAACGTTATCGAGTTGCCAATAACTTAAGCAGACCTGTGTCACTTGGTGATTATGTGCTGCTGGAACTCAAAACCAACGGCGAGAATGAACAGGCACTCAGTACCTTATTATCCACTTGTCCGTTAAGGCCTTCGCGTCACTCTAAATATGTGAATAGTATTAGAAATTTAATTTGGTCGTAACAGCTGCTCTCTGGTGTCAACACAATTTATAAACACGACGGTAGCCATCAATTAAGTAGATTTTACTAAAATTATGCTCTAATTGTAGCGATTCATAGGCTCCCCGATACGATTCAATGTCGGCCATACAATAAGTATTAAAAAGTGCTAGCCAATATTCATCTATATCTCCATTGGCATTGCATATTTTATTCTTAATAGTGATCCTATTTTCTAACAGGAATAGCGTATTTTCCTCAATATTTTTCGAAGCAAATTGAGTGGCTATTGCTTGCACCACCTTTATCTTTGGCGGGTGTTTACACTTATATAAATTGATTGCTACCACATAACCTAAAATGTCTATCACTGCTTCATAGGTCTTGGTCGCTATCATGTTGATAATTATGCGGGTCAGTTCTTTTTTAAATACATTGATGCCCTTAATTGGACTCGGGATAACCAGATGAATCCATCGGTTGTTAGGAATTAGGTTGCCTATTTCTTCATTCAATTGTTCGACGATATTCGAGATTGGCACATCATCTGCCAACCTTGAGCGCCGTTTGCCATTTTCATTGATGTGCTCGACCAGTTTGGTAACTTCCACGGCAATCTTGCGGTTATTTAGTAGTAAATAACCGTCCGGCGGGTCTTCACCGTCGATATACTTGCCACCGAATTTAGACGCTAAAGCCGCAAGAACGTATTCTTCATCTGGTTTCATAGTGCATCCTTAAAGCATATCCGTACATTTTGTTATCAATACTGCCATGGCTATTCTAATAATTTGTTAGTTTTTAATTATTGATCCAAATATCAACTACTTAGCTACAAATAAGGCAATGTATTGTTGCGAGAATTAGGCTGGTATCTGGTCTAACAACTAACACATAAAAATAAAAAATTAATCAATTCATATTGTTAGTATAGGATATTGATCGGTTCTAACCGCGTAGTACTTGTCTGTGAAGTTGGGAGGTAAGAATTAATGAGTTTAAAAGCTAGGTTTAAGTTTTAGACTTAGCCACTCTTTTGCTATTATAGCGGCTTTCCATTAACCATAAGGCAGCACCACTGCGTGGCAGTTTTTCAACTTAGAGATTACCAACAAGAAGCCGTTGCTGCGGTGCTCAAACACTTCCGAACAACCAATGAATCTGCGGTGATTGTTTTACCTACGGGATCAGGTAAAAGTTTAGTAATTGCCGAGCTTGCTCGCTTAGCAAAAAGAAAAATACTTGTGCTGACTCACGTTAAAGAATTAGTAGAGCAAAATCATCAAAAATACGAAACATATGGTGTAACGGCAGGTATTTATTCCGCAGGTTTAAAACTTAAAGAAACTCAACACCAAGTCACGTTCGCCAGCATACAATCGGCTGCACGAAATCTAAATGATTTCTCTGAGCCCTATTCATTAATAATCATTGACGAATGTCATCGAGTTAATCTAGCAAACCCTACCGAAGCAATAGACAAATCAATAGATAAATCGAAAGCCAAGTTAAAAGGCGAAGCAAAAGAGCAATCTAAAGAGCAATCACAAGAAACCGCAAGCACTAACCAGTATCAGCAAATCATTGAGAAATTGATGCAGGTTAATCCTGAGGTTAAATTATTGGGTTTAACCGCAACCCCTTATCGTTTAGGCATGGGCTGGATTTATCAAAAACATTATCGTGGTTTCATGCGTAGTGAACAAGATCGCCCCTTTAAACACTGTATTTATGAACTACCGCTGCGTTACTTAATCAAACGCCAGTACTTAACCGAGCCCAATTTAGTAGATGCCACCATCGAACACTATGATTTTAGTAGTCTTCGAGAAAATGCCTCTGGCGAATATAATCCTACGGATGTTAATCATCTATTAACTAAAAACCATCGGGTGACTCAAGGCATTATTGAACAGGTCATTGAGTTAGGCGATAAACGTCAAGGCATTATGATATTTGCAGCAACAGTTGACCATGCAAAAGAAGTTTTTAGCTACTTACCCGCTAAACTGAGTGCCTTAATTACCGGCGCCACTGATAGCACTGAGCGCGATAATTTAATTAAGGCCTTCAAACGAAAAGAGATTAAATACCTAGTTAATGTCTCGGTATTAACCACCGGCTTTGATGCGCCTCATGTCGATATGATCGCGATATTGCGACCAACACAATCGGTTAGTCTCTATCAGCAAATAATCGGGCGTGGACTGCGCTTAAGTGATAATAAAAAAGATTGCTTGGTGATTGATTATACCGGTAATGATTTTGACCTCTATCACCCAGAAGTGGGTGAGAAAAAACCGAATGACAAAAGCCAACCGGTGCAAGTTGTTTGCCCAAGTTGTGAATTTCCCAATATATTTTGGGGCATCTGTGATGATGACGGTTATTTAGTTGAGCATTACGGTCGACGCTGCCAAGGCCTCGTAGCTGAACCCAGGGAATCCCAGTCAAAAGAGCGTCAATGTGACTATCGCTTTGTCTTTAAAGAATGTCCTCACTGTAGTGGTGAAAATGATATTGCCGCTCGAACCTGTTTGCACTGCTTCGAGGTATTAGTCGACCCCGATGACATGTTAAAAAAGGCACTGCAACTTAAAGATTCAAAAGTTATTCGCTGTGCCGGAATGAGTTTAGAAGACATCACTGACAAAGGGACTGAAAAATCCGCTGATAAGGGAGCTGGCAAGTTAAAAATCACTTACCATGATGAAGAAGGTACTGAACTCAATGAATCTTTTGATTTTTCTAAACCAAATCAAGTTAAAGCGTTCAATGATATTTTTTCTAAACGCCTTAGTATTAAAATTGGTGTTCAACTGGGCTCAACTGAGTCACTCGAAGTCGACAACCTGCAACAAGCATTAAAGCTAGCTAACGTATTACCTTGTCCTGACTTTGTCATTGCCAGAAAACAAAAATATTACTGGCGCATTAGAAACAGAATTTTTGACTATCAAGGTCGCTACCGAAAGGCCAATGAACTTAGATAAACAACGAGGAAATGGCGACAACTAATTATCCTTTAAGGGTATTCTCTAACGTTTCAAGTTGAGTTTCCTCGCTCATAATTAATTAAATGTTGTCCATATCAACGCCTGCGTAAAAGTGATTAGCATATCGGGACTGTCTTATTTTCATACAAAGTCCTTAGCTCTTAATTTTTCATTTTTATCTATGTTGATCTGGCTTCACTATCGGCATCAAATCCTGGACTTTCCCAGCGACCTATTTCATCATAGATTTCCCAAGGAACAGTAATTTATAAACAATATTTGATAATGGTGCAGCCGCTAAAGCTTCAATGGCCTAATTCATGAAGTCCAAGGTGAGTAACAAGCGATGTTCATGTTGGGTTACCGCTGGAGAGCGATGTACTAGGCCAGCATGTTCATTGTTGTGCCACCATTCACCTTTTAATAAAGCCACATCGCCTGGCAATAATTGCTGAATAGCTGCCGACGGATTGATGATTCCAGAAGTATCATCAGGCATGCCATGACTACCTGCCCCAAGTTTTGTTCGATTTACCGCACTATGCGGTAGCCATTCTGTTGCGGAGCCATAGAAAGTAGTCACTAAGCGGCACGGTACTTTATCTACATGAAATTTTGGACACATAGGGCTATCAAGCAACTTTAAGCGCAGCCCGGCGTATTTCAAGTCAAATAGCGTGCAAAACATATCAACTAGTAGACAGATGTGTTGGCAAAGTTCATTGCTTGAATCAATACCGGCAAAGCAGTCTGAAATATGCTTATGTACATTAGCTGGTGTTACCGCCATAACCGTTCTAAACGAGGGTTTTTGAATAATAAGGTCTTGGATGCAGCGTGTTAGGCTGTCAGGCAGAGGGCTCTGCCAAATGGCTAAGTTGACATCGTCTTGATATATATCGCTCAACACTGTTGGGGACTCTGATACAGCTACCCGTCTAAATTTAACCTCAGTTTGCACAATGGCATTTTGCGAAACGGTGTCTGTGTGTATTGCTATATTCAAAATCTGGTGTTCCCTATAATATACGGGGTCGTTTCAGAACCACTGTCTCAAAGTAGAGCGTAGCTATTGGTAAACGTCCATAATACAATTAATAAAAAGTGACTTTAGCAACATATGATAATGTTATAATGTAACATTATCAAGCATTGATTAAATAAATAATAAAAAGACATTAATGATTAAAATATGGAATTGACATCTTGAGGAATAATAAAACATATTTATTTTGGATTATATACCGTTAAAAACACAGACAACAACAGCCCTTATTACAACACATTATGACAAGAAAACAGTAATAATCTTAAAAGACAGAGTGGTAATGGATAGTGATTTATTTTATCAAGCCAGTTAATGTTGTTTGGTTATTAATTCATTTATAATAGGTCGTATTTACATTTAAATACGTTATATTATATCTTTATAGTTTTGTTTTATCACTGTTATTATCAACGACAGTCATCTAAGTCATGTGTGGCATTGCCCATGTAGATCAATCAGGAAGTGATAAGCAAGCGCGAACAAGTTCCCACCTATGAGTGAATGCAGGATGCACATTCTCCTGAGTCACAACATATACAGGTAAATTTTT
>NZ_JABSOV010000086.1 GCF_013215345.1 Colwellia sp.
AGCACCAAAATACCAGTTTCAAAATGCATGATCCTTACCTATCAGTTAAGGGCGGATTCGTTAAGTATAGTAAAAATTTTTTAGCAAAACCTTCTTTAACGACTGAGTTAGTTATGTTAATTTAAATAAACACAATGTTAATAATGTTTGACAATGTGTCTATTGGACATTACCTTGTGTTAAGTTTATTTAACATTTAAAGCCCGAGAAGGTAATATATGATTTTAAAAAATAGTAATTTTAGTGAACAAACAGCATGGATTAGTGTGGTTTTTACCGTATTTATAGCTGTATTTTATGGTTATGGCATTACTCAACTTGAAGGAAGTTTTGCCACACATGCCGAGCAAATTGTTGGTTTATGGATGAGTACCATCATCGCCAGTATTATTTTTGTGGTGATTGCCTTTTCGGGGTTAGCTGTTATTAGAAAACTAAATGGGGATGATGAAGATATTTCTTTGGTTGATGAAAGAGATGAACTCATTGAAGCTAGAGCGACTAGATGGGCTTACTATAACTTGAGTACTTGCATTATTATTTTGTTTGTACATATATTTTGCCAAGGGGTTATACCTAATTATCCTTTTTTTACTAACGTGCCACCCATAGACTTTCTCATTCACGGTGTGATGCTTTCAAGCTTATTAGTTGAATTTGTTTTACGTGCAACGCAACTCTACCGCTACCGTACGGCAGCTTAGTTAAAGAGAATAATTAAGGGCAAAGACATGACTAAAAAAGCGAAAGGTATTATTAGTAATCAGTTAAGAAAAAAACGTTTTGAAAAAGATGAAATGACGCAGCAGGAGTTAGCTAAAGCGCTAGGAGTAACTCGGCAAACTATTGCAGCTATTGAAGCAGGTAAGTACTCTCCATCATTAGAAGTAGCTTTTTGTTTAACCGATATCTTTGCCACACCCCTTGATGAGTTATTTCAGTGGCAAGCCAATGAGAGTGAGTCTGATAAAGACTAAGTAAGGCTACTCATTTATAAAGAATAGCGGGTGCTAGCTTATGTTAGACAAGTAATAATTTAAATAAAACGTCACCTTAGGTGATGCTTTTATTTATAAGGCTAACTGTGGCGATTAACTTATATAAGCCTGCTCAACTTGAGATAAGTGTGAAATTACTTCAACAATTTCAGCTTTTGCTTGCGCAGGCTGCTCCGCGCCATCAATACCAATAATGGCCATGGCTTGTACCGTAGCCGGGTGCACTAATAAATCTTTAGCGTGATAACAGTTGGCGTCAGTTAATTTAGGCAGTGTGCCATCGGCATGATAACCAGACTCAATCTCTGCAAGAGATAAGGTTGGAAGAATATCTGCTGCTTGGCTTAATGCCGTTAAGTATTCTTGGCATTGCGGAAATTTATCGATAAAACATATTGATAATAGGTTTTTATGCAGCCACTAAACCCGCCGAAGATTTTTCAATATCAGCATCTGTGCCGTCGGTATCAATTAAAACGATTAATTGTTCAGCATTAGCTTTGTAGTCAGTAAAAAGTTTTAAAGCTGACTCTGCGACACTATTTTCTGTCAGTGCTGAATCGGTTGTTTGTTGAGGTGTTTTATTACAGCCAACTAAGGCGAGGAAGGCGGTAGCGCAAATGATTTTTTTCATCGTTGTTCCATTTCGATATTCATATAGTGCGATAGGTGATTCATTATTAAATAAATGGCATCAATTCTCATTTGCTTTTGTACAGCTATTGCTTAAAACTCTATCTCGCCTTATCATAAATGGAAATAATAATTGTTATTGTTTGCAACTGTGATTTAGAGAGTGTTATGTTGTTAAGTTTTATTCCCGCCTGGCTGGCCTGCTTTATTTGGTACGGTGCAAGTTCAAGGCAAACTTTTTTAAAAAAAGCACTGCCAAAGCCTGTCAGTAGCATCACAGTACTGGTACTACTGTCGTTGATGTTAGTTATTTTATTGCAGCATTTGCCGACCGTTTCGGCACTAATTACCGGATTTTCGTTGGTTTGTTGTTTTCTTCCTTTAGTTACTCTGATAAGTGCTTATAAAAAATATTACTTACATCTCAGTAGTGCTTTGATTTTTTTACTGGCGCTTTCTTCACCTTTTATTAGTTGGTTAGGACTTAATTTTGGGAGCTATAGCTGATGTGGTCACGTACTTTTGCCGGGTTTTTATTAGGATTATTGATATCCATTTCTGTGGTGTTAAATCTGAATCTGCTGCTACCAATAAAAGAAGATACCATGTTGTTAATTGGACTTTTGTGCGCTTTCCCTATCTGGGCAGGTATGCAAGTCTGGGCTTATTCCTTTCCTAGTGCAAAAAAAGCATGGTTAAAGTTAACTTTTGTACTTGCTCCCTCGGCTTTACTCAACCTTCTACTACTTTCACTGCGGTAACTCATTATGAAACGCGATGCACTTAAAGCGCTAACCAATGCCCATGCTTGGGTTGGCCTAATTATTTCTACCATATTATTTATTATATTTTTTGCTGGCTCGTTGAGTTTATTCCGAGAAGATATTATTTCTTGGGAACGCGATCCTTACTTTACTGTTAGTGATGATGTCGAAAACTTTTCTTTTGATGCACTTATTAGCCAAGTAACACAAGATTATAAGGTACATACCCATGGTTACTTTATTTTGCAGCGGCCAACTGCAGAACAGCCCAGTAGTAATATATATTTTGAAGAAGAAATAGTAACACAGGGGAATCTAGGTTTTAAACAAGACAGTCAACTCGAAGACCCTGTAGACGATCACATAGATAGACACCTTATCATTTCACCGGACGGTACAATACTGGGTGATGGTAATGCCTTTGACTGGGGAAATTTTCTATATCATCTACATTATAATTTACATATTCCACAAGTAGGCTTGTATTTTGTTGGTCTAGTGACCTTGTTCTTTTTTGTCGCATTATTAAGTGGTGTCGTCATACATTGGCGTAAAATTATCAGTAAATTCTTTCAATATCGTAAAGACGGTAATAAAGATAAATTACTTGATGCTCACAACTTGATTGGCGTTATGGGTTTACCTTTTCATATTATGTATGCCTTTTCAGGGTTAGTATTTAACTTATTGATTGTTTATCAAATATCTTATGCAGTTGCCCTGTATGGAGGTGATCAAGCTAAGCTATTTAAAGCGGCGGGTGTGGTTGATGTTCATATAGAAGAAACCAATATTGCTGTGCCCGTACAAGGCATAGATAAATTATACCTAACGGCAAAAGAGTCCTTAGGAGAAGTAGCTATAACACGTATCTCTATTGACCATTTTGGTGATGAAAGTGCTTCGGTGACCTTTCGTGGCGATGATAAAAGTCAATTTTCCACCCGTAAAGAAGTGACTTACCATATCGTCTCGGGTCGTGAGCTTTATCTCACCAAAAATAATTATGATAATGATATCCGCGGTGGTTTAGCGGTTATTGCTAGTTTGCATTTTGGTGACTTTGCTGGCTATTCACTACGCATATTATTTTTTGTCTTGGGCATAGGTACCTGTTATATCATTTTAACCGGCAACTTAATGTGGTTGCAAAAAAGAGCAAACTTACGCAGCGAAAAACAAAATAAATTTGGTTTACGGTTAGTTAAAGCAATGACCACTGGCGGTTTTATCGGTACTATTTTTGCCACTGCAGTAGGTTTTCTGTGCGCAAGGTTATTGCCGATAGAGTTAGTAGACCGTAGTGACTTAATTGGACAAATTTTCTTTGCTTGTTTAGCGGCTAGCTTGATTGCTTCATTACTTATTAAAGCGCAACAGCAATTCGCGGCAATATTCTTAAAAATTACCGCGCTGGCGTTAGCGATGATACCTGTTTTAGATTGGCTAATGTTGTCACAAGGTATTGTTGTTATGTTTAAAGCAGGGCACTTTGATGTAGTTATTGTCGAAGTCATGTTGTTAAGTTTAGCGTTATGCTGTTGGTTAGTATCATCAAGGTTATTTAGTAGTACAGAAACTGTTGTGAATGAGCAGCCAATAAGCCTGAATGAACTTGCTGAAAATTCAATAGCTGAAGTTATGCCATCAGTTAAAGTTATTAGTTAATATCACTCGTTAAGTTCAGCCGCTAAGGTAAATATTTAGTATCTTCTCTTCTGCATATCGAGTAATAAATAATAAAAAGGAGCCAATTGGCTCCTTTTTATATGTAGTGAAATTTAGTGACAATGTAAGTTAACTACTCTGTCTTGAACTAACTAAAAACTACCTCTTACACTGATACTAACTTGTCGAGGATTACCTAGGGTAATATAATTGGTTTGTCTCGCGGCAATATATTCATCATCAAAAATGTTTTTACCGATTAAGTAGACACCGACACTTTGCCACTCATAACCTAGCTGCATATTTACCAGCGTACGGCTGTCATTGTGCGCATCAAAGTCTGTATCTTTCTCCGTCAGACCTCTAGCGTATGGGTTAACGTCTGCTGGAGAATCACTGGCATAGTTGGCATTAATATCGGCAAAAAAGCCATTGTCTGCGACATAGGTACCGCCTATAGTGGCAGTCCATTCAGGTGAATTAGCAAAACTACGACCCGTTAGAACATTATCCTTTTGCCCTGGTATCTGCAAGATATAGTCAGTAAATTCACTCCTCGCCTGACCCAGTGCAGAATAGAATTTAAATTGCTCATTGAGTTGGTAATTTACTTCTACTTCAAAACCTTTCACCGTTGATTTAGCAGCATTGACGGTTTGGGTATCAAAAGTATTCTCAGATAATTGTGCTACCACTTGTTGATCTTTCCAATCAAGATAAAAAATATTGGCATTCGCTGTTAACGCACCCTCTAACCAACTAGAGCGTAATGATAGCTCATAGTTATCGGTATACTCGGCATCGTATTGGAATGTCTCTGCTTGAGCAATATTGGTGCCTACGCCACCGGAACGGTAGCCTTTTTGAAAAGTAAAACTGGTGGTTAAGTCTTCGCTCCAGTGATAGCTAGCGCCTATTTTAGGTAATAAGCTATTAAAGTCAGCGTCAACCAGCGGGCTGGTCTTACTTGCTTGTTGCACCATGTTGAAAATGTAATTATTTAAGCCGGTAACTAAAGGAATAATGGCCTGATAAGGCGTGTCTTGATAGCTGGCTGGGTCAGGCATTAATTGGCTATTTTGCAAAGTTAAATTACTACGACCAGCATTTTTTTGTTGCTCATAATCCCAACGTAAACCAGCATATATATCCCACTGCTCAGTTATTTGATAGACAAAATCAGTGAAAATAGCATAGCTAGTTACTTCACTTTCTGTGGTTGAAGTATTTAAAAAGCTAACTGGGTCAAAAGCACTGTATTGACTGATCACTAAATCAGCGGTACCCGCATCTAAGCCATAGCTGTTTTGCAAAAATCGGCTATTTAAGCCAATAGTCGATAATCTGGTATAAGAACTACCAGCGACGGCAGTATTTATTTCTTCACTGTAATAATAAGCGCCGATAATGCCTTGTAAGTTTTCATAATCTAAATTGAAGCGTAGTTCCTGACTTAAGCTATCAATATCTACATCATAAACTCGAGTACCTTCATCTTCTGGACCATTATCACCATCCCAGTCATAACCTGAATTAACAGCGGAGTAGGCGGTAACTGCGGTGAAACTCCATTCGTCGGATAATTCATAGTCAACCGCTAGTGTTACTATATCAGCATCATAGAATTGCTCTTGTTTATCATTGTTATTGGTATAACGCTGGTCGTAGGTGCTGCCAGTTTCAGCTTTAATAACACCGACTGTGCCACGGTTGTTTTTAGCATAGGTGTAGCTGAACTGTACTTCAAGATCTGGTATGGCATCAGGAGTCAGTAAAAGCTTTAGTCGATAGAGATCATCTTCATTAAAGTCACTGGTCTCGTTACGGGTAATATTGGTATTAAAACCGTCTATTTCTTTATGCTCACCGCTAAAACGGAAGGCTAGTTGGTCTTCGATAATACCGCCACCAAAAGCTAGCGCAGCTTCTTTTTCACCATATTCACCGCCTTGTAAGCGATAAATACCCTGCCATTCATCGGTAGGTTTTTGGGTATTTAAAATTATCGCACCAGCTAAGGCATTACGACCTTGCAGTGTTGATTGTGGGCCACGTAAAATTTCTACTTGTTGCGCGTCCCAAGTTGAGAAACCGCCACCATCGATCATTTGTTGAGGTAAGGCTGCACCATCAACATAAACACTGGCTAAATAACTATTACCACCACCAGAAACATTATCACCATTTATGCCACGAATGCTAAAGCCATTTGACGGCGTTGTGAAAGTATTGGCGGTAAAAGTTAATGCATCGGAAAAGTTAGTTATATTTTGTTGTTGAAATTGCTCACTGGTGATAACAGCGACACTGGTAGTGGTTTCTTGCAGAGTCCGAGCAATTTTTTGACCGGTGACAATAATTCTTTCAATTTGCTGTTCTTGCTTAACGGCTTGCTCAGTATCAGTATTTGCACTGACTGTGGCGGATAATAATAGACCGGCACTTATTGCACTGGCCACGAGAGATAATTTCATTACTACACCCTATGTTAATGATAATCAGAATGATATCTATTTGTATTAAGTGGTCGGATGTTATCAGTAAGTGTCAGTATTGAAAACAATTTTTTACAAAGTTGTAATTAATTTTAACTAGTAATTAATAAGCTGCCTTGGTGTGAACTCGTCGAAATCCAAAGGTGTAAGGACTGGAATTTCTGCCTTGGAATTAACGGGTCATAAAATGAAGATGCAATTAACTGGCAAAATAATAGCTAAAAGCAATAACCAGTAAAATTATTTTATAAGTGGGCTGGAGATAGTTATTTTCGTTCCTGCTTTTGGCTCTGACGACAGCTTTTATGCTGGTAGATATTGGTGAGGTCAGAGTTAGGCTGAAAAATAGCTGTTTTGAAAGCCAGTAGAGAACCTAGGGCTCTCTACTGGTAATTTAGTTAACTAAAAACTACCTCTAACACTTAAACTAAGCTGCCTTGGGTGACCGATAGTAAGGGTCTCTTCGCCATTATATTCTAAATACTCTTTATCAAAAATGTTTTGGCCTAGTAAGTAAACACCAATAGAGTCCCATTCATAACCCAACTGCATATTAACTAATGTGCGGCTATGATTTTGCACATCATAATATTCGTGCCCGGGTTCATGACCACTAATATAAGGGTTAATATATCCTGGTGAAGTACTGGCATAATTAGCGCTGACATTGGCAAATAAACCATTATCAGCGGTATAAGTAGCGCCAATATTCCCGGTCCATTCAGGGGAGTCGGCAAAACTTCTGCCTGATAAATCATAAAAATCATCGCCATTAACGACACTTATGCCACCCGTTTCGGTGTTTGATTTAGGTGCGGCAACTAAAAATTCAGTAAATTCACTTTTTGCCTGCCCGATTGATGAATAAAGTTTAAACTGGTTATTTACTTGGTAATTTAGCTCTAGCTCAAAGCCTTGTAATTTAGAGCTACCGGCATTTTTTGTCTCAGTATCAAAAACATTACCAGAGAGTTGCACTCTAACTTGTTGATCTGTCCAGTCAATATAAAAAATATTGGCATTAGCGACTAAGGCACCCTCTAACCAAGTAGAGCGTAATGAAAATTCATAATTATTGGTATATTCCGGATCGTACTGATATGCGGTTGCGGTTGCGGTATTAGTACCGACACCGCCAGAGCGATAACCTTGTTGAAAAGTAAAGCTGGTGGTTAAGTCTTCATTCCAATGATAACTAACACCAATCTTAGGTAATACCGTATCAAAGCTGGCATCAACTAACGGGGTTGTGCCATTCGCATTTTCGACACTATTGTAGATAAAGGCATTAAGTCCGGTAATTAATGGTATTAGCCCTTGATATGGTGTGCCTTGATAACTGGCAGGGTCTGGAAGTAAATGGCCGTTTTTCAATGCTACAGTGGTATTGTCGGCGTTTTTCTGCTCTTCGCGGTCGAAACGTAAACCCGCGTAGATATCCCATTGCTCGGTTATTTGATAGACAAAGTCGGTGAATAACGCATAACTGGTCACCTCTGTTGTTGTATCGCCGGTATTAACATATACAGCAGGATTAAAAGCGTCATATTGCGCCATTACTAAGCCAGCGGTTCCCGCATCTAGACCATAATTTCTCATTAAAAATTCATCATCTAAGCCGGCTCTATCTAATGATAAATTACTCAAGCCAATAGTTTTACTACCTATATCTTCATTAAAATAGTATGCACCGACTATGCCTTGCAGGTTTTCATAGTCAAAGGTCAAACGTAACTCTTGACTAAATGTATCAATGCTCGTGTTCCAATTATTTCGACTTAGCTCTTCAGCAGTGCCATCGGCATCTCGAATTGAACCGTCATCAACTTTAGAATATGTGGTTACTGAGGTAAAATCCCATTCATCATTGAGTAGATAGTCAACTTTTAACGATACTAAGTCGGCATCATAAAATTGCTTATTGGCAAGATTGTTATAGACATAAGCATGACTATAAACAGAAACTTCTTTAGAGGCGTTGCCATAATTAGGATTGTTAATCCAGTTCAGGCCGCGCTCATTTTCGGCATGGGTATAAGATAATTGAGCGCTAAGGTCTGGCAGGGCATCAGGAGTGAGTAAAAACTTTAAGCGGTAAAGTTGATCTTCGCGAGCATTGCCTGGTTGCTTAAGGGTAAGGTTTTCAATAAAACCATCGGCTTCTTTATGTTCACCACTAAAACGGAAAGCGAGCTGATCTTCGATAAGACCACCACCAAAAGCGATTGCCGCTTCTCTTTCGCCGTATTCACCAATTTGCAATCTATATTTGCCTTGCCATTCATGCGTTGCTGCCTGAGTATTCATTATTATCGCACCCGCTAATGCATTTCGGCCTTGCAGGGTCGATTGTGGACCACGTAAAATCTCGACCTGATTGGCATCCCAAGTAGAGAAACTACCGCCGTCTATCATTTGTCTGGGCAATGAGGCGCCATCAACATAAACACTGGCTAGATAACTATTACCGCCACCTGAAACATTGGTACCGTTAATGCCACGAATGCTAAAACCACCATTGGCGGTTGCATGGGTATTTGCTGTTATCGTTAAGGCATCATAAAAGCTGGTAATATTTTGTTGCTCAATATCCTGTGCGGTGACAACGGCAACACTGGTGGTGGTTTCTTGTAGGCTCCGGGAAAATTTTTGACCGGTAACTATAATGCGTTCTATTTTTTGTTCTTGCTCAACGCTTTTCTGGGTATCAGTATTTGCGCTAACAGTGGCAGACAATAAAAAACCAGTACTTATTGCACTGGCCACGAGAGATAATTTCATTAACAACACCTTAATGATAATGATAGCAGGAATGATATCTATTTGTATTTGGGTGCGGATATTAGCAGTAACTGCTGATTTTTAAAATAACTTTGTGTAAATATGTAACTTGTTGTCGCTATTGATGCATGGGGTATTCAGGGGAGGTTGTGAAGACAGTAAAGGTTGTCGGGATACTGCTAGTGCAGCTTATTTTTTCTAGTAAGTTAAAGTAGTCATGTTAATTATAAATACAAAAAAGGAGCCTGACACGGCTCTTTTTTAGCTTTATTAACTCGAAATATTAAAGCGCTACATAACTTAAGGTACTGATATACATTAAGCTGTCGACTTGCTTGCCGGAATGCATGGCTTGTTTATCTACCGTATGAACACTGGTCAAAATAAAACGGCCACTTTCTTGAGATTTAATCTCAATTTGCCCGTGTTTATTGGTGGTGAAGTTATGGTGCATTTTACTTGGCGTAAGTAATAAGACTGATTTGTTCGCTAAAGGCTTACCGGCAAACGTGGCAGTGAAAATATTGCCATTGGCAGTAACGGGTACTAGCTCATAGGTTAACTTTGCCGTGGTTTCACTGCGGCCAACACGGGCTTGTAAAATACCGCCTTGAAGTTTACCTTCACTACGTTTCCAAAACTGCCACCAAGCACTATCATCCATCTGCCAAGGTTGCCAAACTTGATCACTAAATAAGCGAGCATCACCTTCGCCACTTACTAGCGCCTGAAAGTGATCATTATTTTGTACCAGTGGTGCAATACTTTGGCGATCTGTAATAAAAACTTGTGAGCCAGATAACTTGTCTATTTCACTGCCTACTTCAGGCTCTCCCGGTTCCCCGAGATAGACTCTTACCGGACCATTATCGTCTCGCTCTAACCAAACTTCGTGGGCGTTACTTTGGTAAGAAGTCAGTGCTACTAACATGGTAAATAATACTGTTCTAATACGTAAAAATGACATTGTGAAAGTTCCTATAGCTAAAATGAGTAGAGCACTATAGTAACCACAAATACAGATGAAAACAATTCTCATTTGTATTTAAGTGTTTTACTAGGTTTTAGTTAAGGTTATTGAGTTAACCAATGACATTTATTTATTTCTTACTTATACCCGTTACCATTCAAGATGCATGTTTCAGAGTGCTTGAGCAATTTCAATTCAAGGCGCTGTGATGAAATAATGGTTGTTCCATTATGAGTTACAGTAACGATGAAGTGATGTTGCTCAAACGCTTCTTCGATGGGTTTAAAAGGGCTTTATACCGCGTTAAATAATGAACCCATAGAGTGACTATGCTTACATTATTTCCCTTGCCTAAAGTCCTTTTAATTCCCACTGAAATCGAGCACTTTGAATGGTAATGGGTATAAAGGGCGAGGTGGCTTACTAATAGGTTTAGATAAAGCAGGCCACTTGCCTTTTGGGTGAGTTACTCGTTTAAGTAACTTAAAGTTGTTACTTCAAATTAATTAGTTGCGAAAGAACACACTAGTCTTTTGCAAGATTATATCGGGTTGTTCGATAGCTTGAATAATGAAGTTAAAGGTCGTTATTTTTTGCTTTAACTCATAGCCATCAATAGCCAAGGTGATAGGGATCTCTTGCATAACACCAGCGCCAATAAGTACTTTTTTATCAAGTTTTACTTCACTGCTCGCTAAACTATCGACATTAATTTTAAAGTGCAGTGGCACCTGACTTTTGTTAAGAATTTTTAGGGTGAAGGTATTTTCTACTACCCCTTCAAAATTAACACGGTACAAAGCCGTTCTATCGCGAATTACATTGGCTTCTAAGGGGATTCTGCTATCAATGGCAAAAACCACTAAGGCGGTAAAAATCAAGGTTAAGCTAGCATAAGAGACAAGTTTGATATTGAATCTGTTGGTTTCTTTTCCTGCTAATGCCTGCTCACTGGTATAGCTTATTAAGCCTTTGGCATAATTAAACTTTTCCATTGTTTGGTCACAAGCATCAATGCAAAGGCCACAATTGATACACTCGTATTGGATGCCATTACGAATATCTATGCCAGCAGGGCAGACATCGACACACAAGTTACAATTGACACAATCCCCTAAACCGAGTGCTTTTGGGTCGTCTTTACGTTTTCGCGGCGCTCTGTTTTCACCGCGCTTGCTATCGTAAGCCACCATAAAGGTATTTTTGTCGAACATGGCCGACTGAAAGCGAGAGTATGGACAAAAGTGAATGCAAAGATGTTCTCTCATCCAGCCGGCATTTACATGTGTGCATACGGCAAAAAATAACACCCAGAAAGTTACCGCGCCACTTGAACCAAAGCCGAATAGTCCGCGATATAATTCACCCACTGGGACAAAGTAAGAGATAAAAGTGGTTGCGGTGAGCAGGGACATCAACAGCCAACAAATATGCTTGAGACTTTTACGGCTTATTTTGTTCATTGTCCACGGGGCTTTATCTAAGGCTATACGTTGATTACGTGTGCCCTCAGTTCTGTGTTCAATCCAAACATAAGCTAGAGTCCAAATTGTTTGTGGACAAACATAGCCGCACCAGACACGGCCAAGCCAGGTGGTAATAAAAAATAAGGCAAAGGCTGCTGCCATTAATACCCCCGCTAACAAGATAAAATCCTGTGGCCAAAAGGTAACGGCAAAGATGCGAAACTCTTGGCTAACGACATCGAATAATATCGCTTGTTGGCCGTTAAATTGTATCCAGGGCATGGCAATAAACATCATCATCAGTAGCCAACCGATATTTCGGCGGACTTGTTGGTAAAAACCTTTTTGCTCTCTTACATAGACACCGCCCTTGGCTTTATAGGGTTTGATGATCAGGTGCTCTTCTTTGAAATTAAACTTCATTAATTACTACAGGGTCATAATTGAGTAATTACCCTATATCAATAAACGCGCCACAAAGTTAGTGATTTAAGTTATTGTATTTTAATGTTATTTTTACTAGTGCAAAATGATAAAGCCACGACATATCGTGTAGTAGCGATATATCGTGGCTTTTTGCATTGAGGCTGGATTATTGGCGGGTTATCTTCAGTTTTTTCATCCGTGAGCGCAAGGTGCTATCTGGCATAGCAAGTATTTTCGCTGCGCCATTATCGCCACCAATGCGCCAACTACAATCATTTAATACTTCAATAATATAGGCTTTTTCTATCTCAGCTAAGGGCTTATTGGCACTGTTGGTAACGCTGTGGCTCTTGCTGAAATTCTGACTAATGTTGAGCATGTTTGTAGTTGATAAAATGACTTCGCGTTCAAGAATGTTCTGTAGCTCTCTGATATTACCTGGCCAGTGATAGTTGGCTAGTTTGGCTAAACTGCGTTTGTTAATGCCGGTAATATTTTTATTTAACTTAATATTAAGCTGTTTAAGGATACTGTTACATAACAAGGGGATGTCTTCAATACGCTGCCTTAATGCCGGCATAACAATGGGAAAAACATTTAACCTGTAGTACAAGTCCATACGAAATGTACCTTGCTCAACCATGGCGAATAAATCTTGGTTAGTAGCAACAATAATGCGTAAATCCACTTTAATGGTTTTGCTACCGCCAACCCGTTCAAATTCTCGTTCTTGTAGCACTCTAAGTAATTTACTTTGCGCTTCGGGGCTTAATTCGCCAATTTCATCTAGAAATAGTGTGCCTTTATCGGCTAACTCAAAGCGACCTTTATGTCTTTCGATTGCGCCGGTAAAAGCACCTTTCTCATGACCAAATAATTCTGACTCGAGTAAGTTAGCACTAAAGGCGGCGCAGTTTACTTTTACTAGTGGCGAGTTATGGCGTTGGCTGAGTTGATGTAAATTACGGGCGACCACTTCCTTGCCGGTGCCATTCTCACCAAGAATTAATACCGTACTGTCAGTTTTAGCGACCAAGTTAATTTGCTTGAGCATATCTCGAAAGGTTTTGCTGTTACCTTCTAAGCCGGAGCCACTCCAGCTTTCATTAATTTCATCTTGTAAGTAAGTATTTTCTGCTTGCAGCTTTTCGGTCAGCTGTTGTACGGTTTTTAAGGCATATTTGAGTTTTTCATCCGCTAATCGTTGCTGGCTGACATCGCGAAAAACCGCGACCGCGCCTATCAACTCGCCCTCTTTATAAACCGGCGTTGAAGTGTATTCTACCGGGAAGCTAGTACCATCTTTTCGCCAAAATACTTCATGGGTAATTTTACGCTCTACGCCATCGCGCATGGTATTGTAAATATTACATTCTTCGCTAGGGTAGGGCTCGCCATTAGCATGACTATGATGGTGATATTTATGGATGTTTTTACCGAGTAATTCGGCTGACAGCCAGCCGGTCATTTGCTCAGAGGCAGGATTAACAAACACGGCATTGCCGTCTATATCAAAGCCATAAACACCTTCGCCGACGGCATTAAGTAGTAATTGTGAGTCAGCTAAAAACTCTTTTATATTTGCGGCCATGCTTTACCTTCTCTTGCCTATACGCCAATGCACGATATATCGTGGTGTGATGTTAGCTTATCAGTAATGGCTAAAAAAATCTGGCGGTAGCGCAACAAAATTTAATTATAAAAAAGGCCAGCGTTAAGAAGTAACACTGGCCTTGGTTTTGGTGATTTTTACTCTGAGAAAAATAGCCGTTATGACTTACTTAACGCCGCTAATTCTTTTTTCGCTAAAAAGTTATCCATTTTTGAGCGCAGTAATTTATATAACAAAATTGAACCGTCAATTTCTTCTTTACGATTGGTTAAGCTCTCAATATTTAAGCCTAGTGGTAAATCATAAGGCAGAATCGCATCTAATATTTGTTGTAAGCTATTAACACAAAATTGAATTGATTCATGCAAAGGATTTTTTGCATTAAGAATACGTAAACTAGTGGCCTCGGGCACATTAACCCCTAACCATTCGATAAATTCTAAGGTTTTTTCACTGCCGCACGGAGAGAAGGTTAAGATCAAACGCTGTGGTTTCAAACCTTGTTTTTGGCACTCAATAGCATAACGAGTAAGTAAATCTATGGTCGCTTGTGGGTTGTATATCGCTTGTGAAATAAAGAAACTACAGCCTTGCTGGTGTTTGGTAATTAAACGCTGGTGTTCATCTTTCTTACTGGCATGGCGCTCGGCAATCGTAACACCACCAATGAAAAAGTCATGTGGGTTATCTACCAAGGTTTTATAAGCATCCGCCAAAGGTAAGGAAATCTTATTATCTTTTGATGGGCTACCAACTAGCACTACATCTTTTACGCCATATTTTTCCCACGCTTCGTTTGCCCATTCATTAAAGTCATCACTATTAGATTGAATAACGCTTTTATAAGTAATCACCGGACGTTTCGATTTTTTATTCAATAAAGAAGAATAAAGTCTCGTATCATGTGTTGACTTAAACGGGAAAGGTCTTGGTTTGCTAATGCGCGAATTTTCATCTTGAATGTCATAAACAATCAGACCATCAAAGTCGATATCACTGACACGTTCAAGTAGCTTATCGGCAATCTCGCTCACTTTATCAAGTGGTGTATCACTTTTAGGTGGTGTGGTACCAATAAAGTAGACACCTCGATTAATATCATTGTATCTGGTTTGTAGCTCTGATTGCGTCGTCAAAATATTTCTTCTTTGTTTGTTTTTGGATGTTTGGGCGTTTAGATGGCTATATACTCATTTAAATTGCTGCTTTTGTCAACCATTGTGTGCTGGATAATATGAAATCTTATTCACTCAGTTGAAAAATAGTCTATTGATGATGTTTATCAGGGCAGTAAAAAGCGAGTGCTTTATTAGAACACTCGCTGTTAGTTATCTTATTGTCAGCCAAGCTGAGCATTTAGCTAATGTTTTAGTCAAACATTAGAACTGCCAAGCAAGGGTTACTCTAAAGTCACGACCGGCTTCTGCTATGCCTGAGTCAATTGGCCCATAGGTACCATAGGTTGCATGATCATAGTAAAACTTATCAAAGATGTTTTTCACCGCTGCATTTAAGGTCAGGTCTTCACTACCCATGACATACCATTTGGCGGTAAGGTCATGCACAGCGTAACCTCTTTTTTCAGGTAGTTGTTCGCCATCCCAAACATTCACCCCGGTATCGGTTAAACGTTCAGCGAAGTTCGCCACCCAAGAAAGCTCAACGTCTGCATGCACAGCATAGTTAAAATCCACTACCCAAACATTACCGACAGAAGTACCTATTGACCAGTCTTGATCTGAAAGCGGCTGGCCAACAAGGATAGGATTAATATGCTCTTCCCATTCTGGATTACTGTTGCTGTAACCAAGGCCAACTGAGAAGTCACTCCAAGAGTAACGGGCACTGGCATTAAAGCCGACGTTTTTAATATCACCAACATTTTTCAATTCATTGGAACTAACACCGTCTAAGTTTTTAGCGGTAGACACTGCATCAAGAATATCTGAGCGATAAACATCCCCAGAGATGGTTAGACCATTGGCCATATAGTTAAAGCCAATCTCGTAGTTTTTAGCTATTTCTTCAGATAAGCCATCTTCGTTGGTGTAGTAACCTAAGACAAATAGTTCTTTTACTTTTTGGCCACGCATGGCTTGGGCAAAACCGGTGTAAATTGAGAAGTCATCATTAAAGGCGTAAGTAACATTTATGTTAGGACTAAAGCCATTTGAGCTATATTTTACTTGTCGGTCATCAAGTAATTCATAATCATCAAAACGCACACCAAAGCTCAGCATAACTTGCTTATTGATGGTGTAATAATCCTGTGCATAGACACCATAGACAGTGCCTTCCTCTTTACCTTCAAGCAAATAGTCAGTGCCGACATTTTCTAATTTTGCTTCATCCTGACGATAATCAGCACCATAAACAATTTTATGCTGAGCTAATAAACTGGTGTTACGTATAGCAATACCGCTAGATTCAAACACAGCATGGTAAATATTGCTGGTATTAGTTTCTTCATCTAAATGGATATGTTGAATCGAGTTATCGGTATTATAAATATTGATATTTAAATTAATGAGCGGGTTGTTCTCTGGGTTAAAATCATAATTAACAATATAAGTTTCACGCTGACTTTCTTGCGGGATAGCTGGATTTTTAAAGCTAGGGTGCCAATGAGTACGTAATAAACGTGTTTCGTCATCAGCTCTACTTTCAAAACTAAAGGTCAGTTTTTGTGAATCGCTAAACTCACTGACCAGTTTTATAAAGCCGATATCTTGATCTGTTTCGGTATATTCAGCTTCATCACCATTACCGTCAACAATATTGCCGCCTTTGGCTTTGGCTACTGTGACCATGCCGCTAAAACTTTCAGTGAT
>NZ_JABSOV010000087.1 GCF_013215345.1 Colwellia sp.
TGGTGTGCGCGCCATGGCATTAAATATGGCCAATGCTATTCATAGTGCCCCCGCCCAAAAAGAATACCAAGACATGGTTGAGTTATACACCATGGCGGTAAATCCACGTTTGAAAACCAAGATGTATTCAAGTTCGTGTTATTTACCTGTGCCACAGCTAAGTAAAGCTATCGCCCACAGTGTCGCTAAATGTTTATGTGACCGAGTAGATTTTCCTCGTTTGATCAATACCATGCATGACAAAGGTGCACGGGTATTTATTGAAATGGGACCGGGTCGTTCATTGTGTAGCTGGACTGATAAAATTTTAGACTTTGGTGTTCAAGAAGTTGATGCCAGGCGTAAACCCCGCGTTGCTGTACCAGTAAATGCCAAAGGTACCAGTGACGAGTTAACGTATTTAAGAGCTTTGGCTAAGTTGATCAGCCATGGCGTGACGCTTGATATCAAAACCTTATTTAAAGGCTCGATAATCGTAAATAAAGCTAAAAAAGAATTATAAAACTTTTCGAGGAAAGTATGGAAAATATTGCCGTAGTAGGTATTGCTAATTTATTCCCAGGATCTTCTGCACCAGAAGAATTTTGGCAGCAGTTACTGAAGAAACAAGATTGCCGCAGCAAAGCCACAAAAGAACAAATGGGTGTTGATCCTGCCAAGTACACTGGTAAGAAAGGCGATACCGATAAATTTTACTGTGTGCACGGTGGTTATATTCGTGATTTTGATTTTGATTCAACAGCGTTTGTTCAAAGCAATAATGGCTTAACGGCAGATTATCTAAATCAATTAGATGATTTAAACCAATGGGCGCTTTATGTTACTCAACAAGCATTAACCGATGCCGGTTATTGGGGCAGTGATAAACTTACAGACTGTGGTGTTATTTTAGGAAATTTATCGTTTCCAACTAAGTCATCTAACCACCTATTTATGCCCTTGTATCATCAAGTGGTCGATAACGCCTTAAAAGCGTGTCTTGATAAAGATTTCCAGTTAAGCCACTTTTCTGATACCGACATTGCCCAAAGCAATGTTCATGCGGATAATGCTTTAGTTGCTGGTTACCCGGCAGCACTGCTAGCAAAAGCTGCAGGCTTAGGCGGTACACATTTCGCTCTTGACGCTGCTTGTGCTTCGAGTTGCTATTCAGTAAAACTGGCTTGTGATTATTTACATACGGGCAAGGCTGATATGATGTTAGCTGGCGCGGTTTCTGGCGCTGATCCTATGTTTGTTAATATGGGTTTCTCAATTTTCCAAGCTTATCCGGCAAACAATATTCACGCCCCGTTTGATAAAAATTCACAAGGTTTATTTGCCGGTGAAGGCGCTGGCATGATGGTGCTTAAACGTCATAGTGATGCGGTACGTGATGGTGACAAAATTCACGCTATTATCAAAGGCGGCGCTTTATCTAATGACGGTAAAGGCGAGTTCGTCTTAAGTCCAAATACCAAAGGTCAGGTTTTAGTTTACGAACGTGCCTATGACAATGCCGGTGTTGATCCAAGTGATGTTGATTATATTGAATGTCATGCCACGGGTACTCCCAAAGGTGATAACGTTGAGCTTGCCTCAATGGATACTTTTTTTAGTCGCTTTCCTCGTACCGAAGGAAAGGGCAATGGCAATAAACCGCTACTTGGCTCGGTAAAATCTAACTTAGGTCACTTACTTACCGCTGCAGGCATGCCGGGCATGACCAAGGCGATTTGGGCGCTTAATCAAGCTAAAATTCCTGCGACCATAAACTTAAATGAGCCATTAACTTCGAAAAAAGGCTATTTAGGTGGCGCACAAATGCCGACGGATACTATTGATTGGCCAAGTTCCTCAAAAGGTAAGTCAAATAAAGTAAGCAAGCCAAGAACCGCAGGTGTCAGTGTTTTTGGTTTTGGTGGCTCTAATGCCCATTTAGTTTTACAACAGCCAACACAAACGCTAGCGCCGGTAACTAGTTCTCCTAAAGCACGTGAGCCATTAGCGATTATTGGTATGGATGCGCACTTTGGTGCCGCTAAAGATTTAGCGAGTTTTAACGCGCTTATTCAGAGTAATGGCAATACCTTTAGAGAGTTGCCAGCTAAGCGTTGGAAGGGCATTGAAAAGAACAGCGAAGTGATGAATGCCTTGTCTTTAAGTAAAGCGCCAGTAGGCGGTTATGTTGAAGATTTTGATATTGATTTCCTACGCTTTAAAGTACCGCCAAACGAGCAAGACTGCTTAATTCCACAGCAACTGATGATGATGAAGGTTGCTGATAATGCTGCTAAAGATGCTGGTCTTAAAGAAGGCAGCAATGTTGCAGTATTAGTGGCAATGGGTATTGAATTAGAGCTGCATCAATACCGTGGTCGAGTGAATTTAAGTAAACAAATTGAAGAGAGCTTATTACAACAAGGCGTGACCTTAAGTGATGAACAACGTGAAACGTTAACTAATATTGCCAAAGACGGTGTTGCCCACGCCGCACAGCTAAATCAATATACTTCGTTTATTGGTAATATTATGGCCTCGCGTATTTCGGCGTTATGGGATTTTTCAGGCCCAGCCATTACTTTGTCGGCAGAAGAAAACTCTGTTTATCGCTGTGTTGAATTAGCGGAAAACTTATTCCAAACTTCGGATATCGATGCGGTGATTATTGCTTCAGTTGATTTAGCTGGCTCGATAGAAAACATCACTTTGCGTCAGCACTTCGGAAAGGTAGCTATTGACCAACAAAATTCAAGCAATGTCCTTAATCAAGAGCAATGGTCAGTAGGCGAGGGCGCGGCTGCTTTTGTTATTATTCCTGAGTCAAAAGTACCAGAATCAAAAGTTGGAGAGCGCAGCGTCTATGCCACTATCGACAGCGTTAGTTTTGTCAACGGTTGTGATGAACAGGCTATTATTAAAGCGGCTAATAAATCATTAGCACTTGCAGGACTTAGCGCTGCAGATATTAGCCAAGTTGAAGCCCATGCCAGTGGCTTTATTGACGAGAATGCTGCAGAGCAGCAAGCACTACCAAAACTATATGCAGGTAAAGCTATTAGCTCTGTTAAAAGCAACATCGGTCATACCTTTAATGCCTCAGGTGTTGCCAGTATAGTCAAATCTGCTTTAGTTTTAGATGCGCAATCAACAACTAAATCTCATATTGCCCGTTCTCATATAGCTATAAGCGGTTTAGGCAAAGATGAAAGTTGTGCACATCTGATACTTTCTTCAAGTAAACAAGCACATCAAGCCGCTCCCGCACCCCTCTCTACAGCAACACGAAAGCAACGCCCTAAGTTAATAAAAACCATTACTTTAGGTGGCAAAGCGATTTTTGATGACATTATCGAAAAAGTGCAATCAGCTGAAATGGCAGGTATTAAACAAGCATTTGCCAAACAGCCATTAGCGAATGTTAAGCAAGGGGTTAACTTAAATAATTTACAGCCTAAGTTGTTAGCTACATCAGCAGTGACCGTACAGGACTCAGCGCCCAAATTAGTTAATACCGCTCAGCAAGCTAACCAATCTATTCAAGCCAAAAAACGATCAACCGTCGTTACTGGAGTACAAGTGAAAAAGACTACTACTAATACCCAAAGTAAAAGGCAAGTACGTACTGATGTTAAACATCAAGCAAGTAAAGAAATTTTCCAAGAATCTGCCACCCATCAAGCCTTTTTGACCACTCGTCAGGTAGCAGGTCAGCAGATTTCTAAACTGATAGAAATGCAAGCCAAGGTTAGTTCTGGCCTACCTGCGTATGCTGCAACACCTCAGTCAGTAAAACCTATAGCTCATACACCTAAGCTTTCGGTTGTTAGCTCAAATGCACAAACGGATGATTTAGTTGAGGCAAATAAATACTGGGCTGAACAGTCCGGTTTTAAAATCAAAGGCCCTGCAGGTTACAGCTATCCACCACTGCAACTGAAAGAACAATTTAGCCAACCTGAAAATATAATTTGGGATACCGCTGATTTAGTTGAATTTGCTGAAGGTGATATCGCTAAAGTATTTGGTGATGAATATAAAATCATCGATAGCTACTCACGTCGAGTACGATTACCGACCACAGATTATTTATTGGTATCACGTGTTACTGAGCTTGAAGCAACAGTAAACGAATATAAAAAATCATACATGTGCACCGAATATGATATTCCTGTTGATGCACCATTTTTAATTGATGGTCAAATTCCATGGTCAGTCTCGGTTGAATCAGGCCAATGTGATTTATTATTAATTTCTTATATTGGTATTGATTTTCAAGCTAAAGGTGACCGTGTTTATCGTTTACTTGATTGTCAGTTAACTTTCCTTGAAGAAATGGCCTTTGGCGGCGAAACGCTGCGTTATGAAATTCACATTGATTCATACGCCCGTAATGGCGAGCAATTATTATTCTTCTTCCACTACGACTGTTATGTCGGTGATAAAAAAGTCCTAATCATGCGTAACGGTTGTGCGGGCTTCTTTACTGACGACGAATTAAAAGACGGTAAAGGTGTTATTCATAACGACAAAGACAAAGCTGAATTTGCCAATGCGGTTAAAAGCTCATTTACACCTTTATTAAATCGTCCGCGTGATCAATACGATTACAATGACATGATGAAGTTAGTCAATGGTGATGTGGCGGGCTGTTTTGGCAGTGATTATGATCAACAAGGTCGTAACCCATCAATCAAGTTCTCATCAGAAAAATTCTTAATGATTGAACGTATCATTAATGTTGATGCTAACGGCGGTCATTGGGGCTTAGGCGTAGTTGAAGGTCAGAAAGACTTAGATCCAGAACATTGGTACTTCCCTTGTCACTTTAAAGGTGATGAAGTGATGGCAGGCTCATTAATGAGTGAAGGTTGTGGTCAAATGGCGATGTTCTTTATGTTGTCACTAGGCATGCACGCCAATATGAATAATGCTCGCTTCCAGCCTATGCCAGGTGAGTCGCAAACGGTTCGTTGTCGTGGTCAAGTTCAGCCGCAGCATAATACTTTGACTTACCGTATGGAAGTTACTGAAATGGGCATGCAGCCATACCCATATCTTAAAGCTAATATAGATATTCTTTTAGATGGCAAAGTGGTGGTTGATTTTAAAAACTTGGCGATGATGATCACCGAACAAGATGATAATTCTCCTTACCCTGTTACCTTGCCTGAAAACGTAGCTTTAGTGAGTAAAGTTGCAGCTCAAGTTGTTGTTAATGAAGCTGATAGCGCAGTTATCAATAGTATTGCTACTGCTAGTGTTGAAAGCGTCGAGCTTGATGAACGTGGCATTAACCCGTTCAAACATATTGAACGTCCATTAATGAAAGTTATGTCTGACTTTAGCGCGCCAAAAGAAAAGGGTGTAACCCCTATTCAGCATTTTGAAGCACCTATGGTCGCTGGACAAAACCGCGTGCCGAATACCGCGCCGTTTACCCCATGGCATATGTTTGAATTTGCTACTGGCAATATCTCAAAATGTTTTGGTCCTGACTTTGACGTTTATAAAGGCCGTATACCTCCGCGCACGCCATGTGGTGATTTACAAGTAGTAACGCAAGTGGTTGAAGTACAAGGCACACGTTTAGATTTGAAAAAACCATCAAGCTGTATTGCTGAGTATTATGTACCGGAAGATGCTTGGTACTTTACTAAAAACAGCGTTGATAACTGGATGCCATATTCTCTGATCATGGAGATTGCTTTACAACCGAACGGCTTTATCTCTGGTTATATGGGCACTACCTTAGTTTATCCTGAAAAAGATTTATTTTTCCGTAACCTAGATGGTAGTGGTGACTTGCTCAAACAAGTTGATTTACGCGGTAAAACTATCGTCAATAAATCAGTATTGGTAAGCACTACCATGGCTGGCGGTATGATCATTCAAAGCTTCACCTTTGAGCTTTATGTCAAAGATGACAACCAAGCAGCACAAGCACTTGATAGCCATGATTTATTTTATAAAGGCACGGCAGTATTTGGTTACTTTGGCGCTGATGCATTAACTAACCAGTTAGGCATAGATAACGGTAAAGTCACTTATCCTTGGTTTGTTGATAACAATACGCCGAAATCAGACATTGAAGTGATTGACTTAAGCGATACCGGATTAGCCTTATATAAAGCACCAGTGAGCAAACCGCATTATAAACTTGCCGGCGGTCAAATGAACTTTATCGATACCGTTTCTATTGTCGAAGGTGGCGGTAAAGCAGGTGTCGCTTATGTTCATGGTGAACGTACCATCGATGCCACTGATTGGTTCTTCCGTTACCACTTCCATCAAGATCCGGTAATGCCAGGCTCATTAGGTGTGGAAGCGATTATTGAATTAATGCAAACCTATGCATTGAAAAATGATTTAGGTAAAGGCTTTACTAACCCAAGGTTCATTGCACCAGCAACTTTAGTTAAATGGAAATACCGTGGCCAAATTACGCCATTAAATAAACAAATGTCACTTGATGTGCATATTACTGATATCGTGAAATCGGATGGCGAAGTGCGTTTAGTGGGCGATGCCAATTTATCGAAAGATGGTTTAAGAATATACGAAGTGAAAGATATTGTATTATCTATCATCGAAGCTTAGCTAACAGCTAATCTCATTGCCATTTGGCACTGTAGCAGCATCAGAAATACTCATTGGTAGGCACCAATTCCGTGTTTCTTCTTCGCTACAGCACCAACTGGCTTCGAGTTTAACTATTAGAATTAATACCTTTATTTAGTCAGTAAAATAGATCTTACAAAAATAAGAACAAGTAAGGTAATTAGGAACAAATATGTCGAATTTAAGTTTTAATAATAACAATGCCATTGATTGGGCATGGAAAGTTGATGCTACAAACGTTAAAAGCAACAGTGCTGAAATTAAATCTGCTTTAATGGATTTATCAAAGCCAGTATATGTAGCAAAATCTAGCAATGAAGTTGGCGTAGCAAATGCCACCTCACCCTCAGGCGTAACAGATGTTTTAGCCTTTGCACAAAAGCTAAATCCTGAAGATTTAGGTGATGATGCTTATAAAAAACAGCACGGCGTTAAATACGCCTACCATGGCGGTGCTATGGCAAATGGTATTGCCTCGGTTGAACTAGTAGTTGCCCTTGGTAAAGCTGGATTTTTATGTTCATTTGGTGCAGCGGGTTTAGTACCTGATGCCGTTGAAGATGCTATTCGCCGTATTCAAGCAGAACTACCTAACGGTCCTTACGCAGTAAACCTTATTCATGCTCCTGCAGAAGAAGCATTAGAGCGTGGCGCGGTTGAGCGCTTTTTAAAGCTTGGTGTTAAAACTGTTGAGGCTTCAGCATATTTGGGTTTGACCGAGCATATTGTTTGGTATCGTCTTGCGGGTTTAAGTAAAAATGCTGATGGTAGTGTTCATATTGGCAATAAGGTGATTGCCAAAGTTTCACGTACCGAAGTAGGGCGCCGCTTTATGGAGCCGGCACCACAAAAGTTAATTGATAAATTACTTGCTCAAGGTAAAGTTACTCAAGAGCAAGCTGAGCTTTCAAAACTTGTGCCTATGGCTGATGATATTACTGCCGAGGCAGACTCTGGTGGCCATACCGACAATCGTCCCTTCTTAACGTTATTACCAACCATCATAGCGCTGCGTGATGAAGTGCAAGCACAATATAACTTTAGCCCAGCATTACGTGTTGGTGCAGGTGGTGGTATTGGAACGCCTGAAGCCGCATTAGCGGCCTTTAATATGGGTTCAGCCTACATAGTGCTTGGCTCTGTTAACCAAGCCTGTGTTGAAGCTGGCGCGTCAGAATATACCCGTGAATTATTATCAAAAGTAGAAATGGCCGACGTGACTATGGCGCCTGCAGCTGATATGTTCGAAATGGGCGTTAAATTACAAGTGGTTAAACGTGGCTCAATGTTCGCTATGCGTGCGAAAAAGTTATACGAGTTATATGTCAATTATGACTCTATTGAAGATATTCCTGCAGCAGAGCGTTTAAAAATAGAGAAACAAATATTCCGTTCAAACTTAGATGAAGTTTGGGCTGGCACTGAATCATTTTTCCAAGAGCGTGATCCAGATATGTTAGCGCGTGCACAATCTAGCCCTAAACGTAAAATGGCCTTAATTTTCCGTTGGTACTTAGGTTTGAGTTCGCGTTGGTCTAATACCGGTGAAAAAGGCCGTGAAATGGATTATCAAATTTGGGCAGGTCCAAGTTTAGGTGCATTTAATAGCTGGGTAAAAGGTACATACCTTGAAGATTACACTCGTCGTGGCGCAGTAGATGTTGCTTTGCATATGCTTAAAGGTGCAGCTTACTTACAACGCGTAAACCAGTTGAAGTTACAGGGTGTTAGTTTAACTACTGAGCTAGCAAGTTATCGTAGCGAAGATTAGTTGAATGTTTAAGTGCTAAGGGAATAGATATGAGCCAATGTATTGAAATTGCCGTGTTTGAGGTTGCTAAAAGCAACCTTGAGCGTCTGCTTGAAGTCAGTGAAATATTATTTGCTGAAATTAATGCAGAGCAAAAGAACATTCTTGCCCATCAAATATCAACGAAAATTGACCTCTCTGAAGGTACAGCAAATAAAAACGCTGAAGGTCAAGCAGATGGAATAGAGCAAGAAGGTAGCGCAGAAAATACCCCTGAGCTTACTGAGGTTTGTTGGCACTTAACTTGGGCAAATGCTCAAGCAGTACAGGCAAGTAAGAGTAGGTGGCCAACTTACCCAAGTTCAGCTGAAATAGAGCGTTTAGTAGGTAAAAAACTATATTACGGCCACTTTGCTGCTGTGGCAGAAAAGTAATAGTTCTGGCATCTACATAATCACTTTGCTAGTAATAATAAAGCCACTTAGTTTACTTCTGTAGAGATAGTAATTAAGTGGCTTTTTCAACTATTCAATTTAAGCGATTTAAGTTAAAGCTTTTATTTAAGAGGCCTAACTTAAGTGTTTACGAAATAATCTTCGAGTAACTCGCCCTATCAATATCAACCACTTCAACTGAGGTTGAACAGCCTTTTAGATTTAGTGTTGCAAGACTTTCCAGTACTAATCTTGACAGCATAAGTTTTTGCTCAGTATTTCGACCGGAAAGTATTCTCAACGAGACATGAATAAAATCCGCTTGTGAAGACGCGCTTTGTAAAGCCCCTGTTTGATAATGAGTGAAAGGTAATACGCGTACTTTAATATCACTACCATCTTGCTCAAAAAGTGAAGATTCAAGGCTGGCGTTAAAAACTAAAGGGATTAAGGCATTGCTATCTATTTTTGATGAATGCTCAATTATACAATGAGGCATCTATTTCTCCGTTAGTTATTGCTGTTAGTAAAGACTGTGAATTAAGGACGTTGTTAAATGTCATTACCTAGTGCTTTTTTCGATTTTAAAGTCATTTTATATAAATAACTGGTCACAATAGTAAAAAATACAATGCCAACAAAGTCCGCTGACAAGTCAATTAAATCAAAGCTTCTATTGGGAATAAAGTACTGACTGAACTCTTCAATAATGACAAAACTAGACACCAATATTGTGCCCAAAAATAATTTCATTGAATAAAACTGGAATGCTTTAAACCTAAAGGCTAGATTTGTCGCTAGTGTTAATAGGCCAAATAAACAAAAGTGGCCTAATTTATCGCCGTAAGGAATACTGGCGACGAATTGGAAAAACACGCTGTTTTGTCCGGTATTTGCTAAATAGATAACCCAAAGAATAAAGCAGAAGAAAGCGACTGCACCAAGGGGAATAAGTGTCTTTAAAATGTGGTTCATATAACTTGCTTCATAGGTAGATTACATTTAGGTAGATGACTTTATAGGTAAGAGCTGAGCTATTTACGCTAGCATTAAGCGTAATTAACTTGGTACTTAACTTGGATAAAGTCATTAGGGAAGGTAACGGAATCAGCGTTTTCTAGCATAATACCCTGGTTCAACTTTCCAAATAAAGGTATGCCATCGCCCAGTAGTATTGGGGCTCTAGTAATGGTCATTTCATTAATAAGCTTTAAGTTAATAAATGAGGTGATAGTTGCGCCGCCATCAATGTAGGCATGTTTTAGCCCTTGCGCTGATAGCTTATTTACTAAGGTTTCAATATCTCCTGCGTACATTTCAACTTTACCAGCTAAATTTGTCGGCGGCTCGGTTAGTGAATTACTCAAGGCATAAATCTTAATATCACCATAGGGCCATTGCTCAGCTGAAAGATCAAAGCTGGAAATCACTTCCATACACTTACGACCCATGATCATGCAATCAATGGAGTTGATAAATTTAGCAAAGCCCATGTCAGGATTTATACTCATGTCAGCATCTTTTTTACCTGCACTATGTAACCAATCAACGCCGCCATCAGGGCTTGCTATATAACCATCAGCACTTGTTGCTATATAGACTGAACATTTCATAAAACTTACTTCTCTTAGTCATTGTTACCTTCTTCCCTAAAGAAGCCATCAGCACCGGCTAGCTTCTCTTTGAGGGGGGGGATAAATAAAGTTACTTAGTCTGCGGTAAACTATGAGATAATTGAGTTCGAAATCACATACCACATGGCGCATTATGAAACTTTTAGTTCGTAACCTTTCCCGTTCAACCACTGAACAAGAAATCCGTATTTTATTTTCTGAACATGGCTCAGTTAATGAATGTAACTTAGTTTTAGATCAAGCAACAGCTAAATCAAAAGGCTTTGCCTTTGTAGAAATGCCTAATGAAAAGGAAGCAGCAGCGGCACTGTCTGCTTTACATGAAAGCAGAGTTGCCAATAATAAAATTAGAGTTAAAATCGCTCAAAGCTAGAGCTCAAATATCAAGCTCAATTCTAAAGTACAACCCAAGCCAGCATTAAGTTAATGCTGGCTTTTTTGTGCGACTACCCTCAAACACAATCACAGGCAAATCCATACAACCATAATCGATACCAAACTGACTTAACACACAGGTTAATTGTCCTCGGTGATGCGCTTGATGGTTAAAGAGATGTTGTGTTACGTCAGCTACTGCTTTGCTTATCGAGTCACCTTCAGTGGTGGTATAGGTAATATATTTGTCACAATCATCATCGGTTAAATTTTGACAATAACGCACTATTAATTCATCAAGCCGCGCTCTTAACAAAGCAATGTCGGCCAAATTATTCTGATAAATATCGTAGGGTGATTTAGGGGAGGGGAAAGCAGATAAATCTTGCAATGAAAGTTCGGCTATTTTATTAGCCGCTAAACGTCCTATTAAAATCAGATCACCAAAAAGGATGTGATTCCAATAGCTGATGATATTTGGAAAAAATGAATGGGTTTCTTTTACGAGAACATCAGCGGATAAACGCTGACAATGCACCATTAATTGAATGTTCATGCGCTGGTTATACAACGACATCATGCTGAAATTTTTAACTAAACTCAATTGACACTCCTTAGTAATATAAGCAATTATTTAACTACATGGGTGGATAATATCACCCATGTTTCAACCTGATTGTTAAACCGTTTCGGGTAATGTGAGGCTCAAGTTCTAGCTGTAAGCAAAGACTTGTTAGTCAGCAGTTCGATTAGCAGCTGACTCCTCATTTGATAGACTGTTAACAAGCAATAACCATGTATTGGACTGCAAGTATTATCTAGTGATCAACTACACAGAGGATATTCAACCGACATGGCTATTTTTTCAATACCATGTGATGGAGTCCACTTTTTAAATTCAACAAAGCCATGTTTCTTGTATAAATTTATTGCGGGTATATTTACCACCGCAGTTTCCACAATGGCTTTTGAAAAATCAGTTATGCCTAGCACATAGCTTATTAATTTACTTGCGATACCTTTCTTAAAATAATTTGGGTTAACAGTTAAACTATTAATATCTAGGTGTTTATCTTCTATAACAATCTCTATAATTGCCGCGAGGCAATCATTCTCACTAAAACCATAAAAAAGTGTTGTTGAATTTTCTATATCTTTAGCGCTTCGCAACAATGGCGGAAAAACAACAGCACCGATAAGTTCAGCTTCAATTTTATAAGAATTTTGAAAAAGGGTGAAAATTTTATTAGCAACGTCTTCATTCGAATTATTAAGTTTTTTTATCATATTAGGGTTTGTTGACCTTTCGAGGTTACTTTTACAGCAACAGGTTTGATATTTAGGCAAGGCAGAGCATGTGAAGTGTAGCTGGCTACATGAACATACGATAACGCAGTATAAATTTCAAACAAGTGCTGCCCTTTGGGTTCATTTAAAATGAACTTACCCATTGTTGCTCGCTTTTTTAATAGAATGACTATGATACAAAGCTCGCGCCGCGATTAAGCCCGTTTTAAATTGAATAAATTTTAACCCTGAAAGATAAACAGACCCTAGCCTAAGCTAAAAATTTACATCACTCCCTAGCACCCTGTTTATTTGGAACTAAAAAGGGAACTACAAAGTTCGTTTTAGTGACTTGTTACCAAACAGTGGAGGACAAAAGTTCAATATGTTCCGTATAGCCATTTTCACTAAAATTACTTGAATGGCAATTCATAAAGCCATGTAAGTATTTAACTTGTTTAATTTTGACATTATCTTTGCTAACAAGGCTATTTTGTAACTCCATAACATCAAAATGAGGTTCACTGGCCGGGAAAACCAAGTCTATCTTAAAGCGTGGTTCTATTAGTGTGAAGTTTCTGATTTGTGCGCCGTAATAGCATACAGCTTGTTTAATAGTATTATTGCTATTACTTTGTGACAGCCTCCAAATAGCTGCAGCACCGACACTAAAACCTATTAGCGTTACTTGATGCTCAAGTGACTCTACCACCTTTGATAAAATAGCAAGGTAGCTATCAAGGCCAACATTTTTAATAAAATATGAGTAGGCATCGGCTTCATTTTGAAAGCCCATAACTTGACCTTCGTATGGGTCAACAATGGTACTGGCTCCTAGTTTATTCGCAATTGCTAAAAAAGCAGGAGTGACACCAAAAATATCTGAAACTAAAATTATGCTCATAAAACTCTTTGTCAGTTAGTACTAAAATAAGCGGAAAATTACTGTCTAGCTAAGTTGTGCAAGACCGGAGTAAAACAAGCCGCTGTAAGTTTACGTTTGAAGTTGTTGTCGTTTGATGAACTTTTAATTTTTCCGACTAACTAAATATCCTTCACCCTTACTAATAGTTAAATCAACGACTATTGGTTTGCCGCCAAAACCATGCTTGTTACATTTAGCTCTAACGACTACCTTAGATATTTCTGCGGGTATTTTGATTTTACACCGACTGCGAGTAAATGGTTGCTCATTATCGTGAGGGTGACCAAGTGATCTGTATCCGAGTTGATTACCCGCTAAGTCGAGAACCTCCCACCTATCGGCGTAATGTTCCCAGCCTTGGTCATTGTGTCTAATTGAAGTATCAAAACACCAATTACCACTAGACCGTTGAGTAGCGACAACATGGGTAACCTGTGCAAATTCAATCGAGGTCGAATAAGTGTCTATGTCAAACTTTGATGCAAATACTGATGATGCAAACATCGATAATATTAGTAGTAGTCTCATGTGATCCTCGTTTAATTGTCTTGTTATTTTGCACTATATTTAAAGCCAATTAAACACCTTATGTACCAAAACTCACTGGGCATAGGGGGATTTTATGACAGTATAGCCATTGGTTAGTTTATTCGGACATTACAAAATTACCATAGAGTTTATTTTGCATAGGTCGTTTAACTAAATAAATAGCGCCATTACCCCTCATTTCTTTAATTTTACTAAAGGGAATATATTCGGGTAGTAGCATAAAATAATCATCATTACTTAAATCACCATACTGAATGCTATTTACCACTGAATATTGCCATTGATAGAAAACCCTTCCATAAACTATGGCTACGTTATCATCACTAACACGTACAATTTTAGCTAATTTATATTTGTTTTTTCGTTGTAATTTATCACTGAGTGATCTGAAGTCTAAAAAATAAATATCATTAACTTGAGGGGATAAAATCAGCACCGTGGTTTCTGTTTGCTCAGCTTTATGAAATACATACTTTTCATATCCAAAATAAGAAATCACCAGTAAAAAGGTCAATAATACGAGTTTATTTAAGGGTTTTGATAACTCTGGTTTGAGTTGTTTTGTCTCTAAGGTATGTAGCACTTTAATTAATCCTTTTAAAGTTTAATGCGTCTAATTCACTGCTAAGTAATCGTTGGCTAAAATTGTGTGGCGAAGCGAAACGCAGCCAACTGTTGCCTGTCCGGTCTTAATGCGCTTGTTATGCAGCCTTTATACAAATGCATAGATTAGGAAAAAGCCAAAGCATATCGCTAGAACACCACCGATACGAGCAAATGGTTCCACTAATGAGAATGCCCATGATATTAAACGTTTAAAATTATTGCGACCTATAATAGTAAAAATTATTGCTGCGAAAATGGCTATCCAGCCAATGACTTCCATTGTTACAGGAAACTTTGAAATACTAGCCTGATATATAAGTAGGGCTCCGAGCAATAGCCGTACTGCAACAGCACCTATATGCAACCAAAGCTTATCAGCATTGTCTCTCAGCATCCTGATTATAATTTCAGGATTAGTAATGAGTGACATTCCAGCTAAAAGCATTAATAGTCCAAAAACAATTATCAATATACTCATAATCTGACCCTAATTTAATAGCTTATATTGCTTTATGTAGTTTAAATAAAAGTATAACCCCATACCAATATATAAGCCTACACCACAAAAGAAACCAAAAGGCTCACTTTCATATGTTGCTGAATAAGATTTAAGTTTGAACTCACCAGTAAAGATATAATAAAAAGCAGATAACCAAAATATAGCTATAAAAATTAAATTTAGATGAACTTTGAATGACTCTTCCCTTACTTTAATAACTTCTATTTCATCAGGATCATTTTCTTTAATTTTTATGAGTTCAAAAACAATTTTATACCTATCAGGGTACGCATCCTTATCGATATGTTTTTCAATATCTAACAATTCAACTAATGTATATTTTGAGAAATCAGGTTGCATCGTACACCTTAACTGGATAGCAATATAAAAAATTAGCGAGGAACGAGCAAAAGCTAGCAGTTTTTTGTCCGTTTAAGTAACTTATAGTTGGACCATTCCATTTATATAACAAAGTAACTTACTCTTATCTTAAGTGGAATATGCTCCTGTTGGTTACGAATATTGAGTAACAAACATTAAATGTTTCTAACAAGACGTTCGAACCAACAGAGCAACTCATTTCAAAACGCATACTCAGGGATTGCCTACCACGACTATCTATAAGACCTGCGAGAAACGAGATTTAAGCACATTCCACCTGTAACTTTACTCGGAGGAGCTGCAAAATGAAAGCACATTACGTTAATGATTTCGCTGCATTAATCGGCATTGATTGGGCAGATACGAAACATGATATTTGTGAACACCCCAACCACACTGAAAAATACCACTACGCCATTATAAACAGTAAACCCGAGGCATTACATGACTGGGCTATGAGCCTTAAACAGCGCTACCCGAACCAACAAATTGCCGTGGCCTGCGAACTAAAGAAAGGTCCTCTCATTTATGCACTAGCCAAATATAACCACCTCACCTTATTTACCATTAATCCTTCATCCGTCGCTAATTACCGTAAAGCTTTTACGCCAAGTAATGCTAAAGATGACCCCTCTGATGCATTAATACAAGTCGAAATACTCACCCTACATATGGACAAACTCACTGTCATTGAACCCGAGTCACCAGCGATGCGTTCACTCACACAGTTGGTTGAATATCGACGGAACTTGGTGCAAGACAGCGTGAATTTATCAAATAAGATAACCGCCACATTAAAGAATTACTACCCGCAAGCACTTGAATGGTTTAAAGAAAAGGACACGTTCATTTTCTGTGATTTTATCAGTAAATGGCCATCACTCGCTCACGCAAAAAGAGCAAAGAAACAAACACTATTAGACTTTTTTAATAGCCATAACTCACATTACGCCCATGTTAATGATACGCGTGTTTTAAGTATTAAGAGTGCCATGCCATTAACCGAAGACACGGGAGTGATAGAGCCAAATCAACTCTTAGTTGGCGTGCTCATTGCACAATTCAAAGTGTTGCTAAAGGGAAGAATCGCTAGATAAAGTGATAAAGCAAGCCTATAAAGCGCAACAGGATAAAGTGATTTTTGATAGCCTTCCTGGTGCAGGGC
>NZ_JABSOV010000088.1 GCF_013215345.1 Colwellia sp.
CTGGACTCTTTTAATATATTGGTGTGGTAACTTTTATATTACCTCACTCGTTAAGGGTGAGGGAGTCCAATTATCTAATATCAAACTCCATTTTTAGAACTCTTTTGGCCGCTACTCGACTAAAACTGAAAGTTAACTTTGTTCCGCTATCGATTAACAGCTGATAACGATTGAACTAATAAGCAGTTAGTCATAACATTGATTTATCGGTTCACTGTCTATTTTAAAAAGCCACTTGAACCTTATTTAAGTAATAGCCACTTAAACTATTTTCATATAAACATTCACTACTTAAAAAATAAGAGAGTCTTTAGTGTCATCTTCTTTTACCAGTAAACTGCCTAATGTAGAGACCAGTATTTTCACTGAGATGTCGATAATGGCCAATCAGTATCAAGCCATTAATTTGTCGCAAGGCTTTCCTGAATTTGAACCGCCTGCTCTTTTGAAAGATAAAATTAATCAAGCCATTAATGAAGGCAAGAATCAATATTCACCATCAAACGGTTTGCCTGAGCTGTTAACTGAAATTGCCAACATGGTACATAGACAGTATCAAACGCATTTACCCCATGGACAAAAGCTCGACGGGCTAAACAACGTCACTATTACCTCAGGTGCTACCGAAGCATTATGGGTCGCGATACAAACCCTAGTTCGCCCAGGTGATGAAGTGATTATTTTTGATCCCGCCTACGACTCTTATGAGCCTGCTGTTGAACTTGCTGGAGGAATTTGTCGCCATATCACACTTGCTGCGCCAAGTTATGCAATAAACTGGGCCGTGGTAGAACAAAACATCAATGCAAAAACACGCGCTATTATTATCAACAGTCCACACAATCCAACCGGCTCAATATTGAGTCAAGCTGATCTTAGTACGTTACAAGGCTTGGTTAATAAATATAATTTATATGTCATCAGCGACGAAGTATATGAGCACATGACCTTTGACGGTTTACGTCATGAGAGTGTTTTGCGTTATCCTGAATTGTTTAAACGCGCCTTTGTCATCTCTAGCTTTGGTAAAACATTTCACTGTACTGGCTGGAAAATGGGTTATTGCGCCGCACCCGATGAGCTTATGACCGAATTTAGAAAGATTCATCAATACGTTACCTTTTGCTCTTTTACCCCAGCACAAATTGCCATTGCGCAAATGTTAAAAGCGCAACCAGCACATATCACCGAGTTAGCAGGTTTCTATCAGCAAAAAAGAGATGTGCTCATAAACGCACTACAAGGCTCTCGTTTTACCCTACGTCCCTCAAAAGGTACTTATTTCTTATTATTGGATTATTCGGCAATATCACAGCTCAATGACCGTGAATTTTGTCAGTGGTTAACCAAAGAAATAGGCGTTGCCGCTATTCCGCTCAGCCCATTTCACCCAGCAGAGCAACGGCAGGCTTATCAGCAAAACAATAAAGTTATCCGACTCTGTTTTGCTAAAAATGACGACACTTTACTTAAAGCAGCACAAATATTATGTCAACTTTAACCATAGCCGCAGTGCAATACGATATTCATTGGTTAGATCAACAAGCCAATTTTAATCACTTAGAGCAGATCATCAAAAATCACTTTACTGACAATGCTGCTGTCGACCTATTATTACTACCAGAAACCTTTTCAACGGGTTTTTGTATTAATAAAAGCAATGTACAAGAGCCCGAAGGTGGCGGCTTTGCGTTAGCCTGGCTAAAGAAAATAGCACGACAATATAACTGCGTAGTAGCTGGCAGTGTTTTAGTGAGCCAAAACGATAAAAAGGTGAACCGTTTTTATTGGGTATTTGCAAATGGCACGGTTGAACATTACGACAAACGTCATTTATTTCGTTTAGGTAAAGAGCAAGACCATGTTGAACAAGGCAAAAATAGAAAAGTAATATCCATTAACGGCATCAAAATACTGCCATTGGTTTGTTACGATTTACGCTTTCCCGTTTGGTCTAGAAATTGCCAAGATTATGACCTTATGGTCAATGTCGCTAATTGGCCTGCGGCGCGACGTCATGTCTGGGATACTTTATTAAAAGCACGAGCAATGGAAAATCAAAGCTTTGTTGTTGGCGTGAATCGTATAGGTGTAGACGGTAGCAATACCCCTCATTCTGGTGGTACCACTATCATTGATTTTACCGGTGAAAACATTGTTTGTGCTGCGGATAATCAACAACAAATCATTACCACGCAACTCGACTTTAGCAAGCTGGCGAAATTCAAAGATGACTTCCCGGCATTTTTAGATGCCGACGAATTTAAATTATTATAACGAGTGAGTAACGCTGTTATTTAGCGCGTTACTCTCTGTGTCGCGACTCATATTTAGTGTTAATTTGAGTTTGATGTATTCGCTCAGGTGAATCCCAAAGGCAGAGGTAAGAGTAGAGACAGCCCACTCTTGCTCTTGGCTGTCGTCGCCACCGCGATAAATCATTAAAATTTACTCTGCTCCCATTTCCATATGAAAAGCATATGAGAAATTTAACTATTTGCTAAGAATAGTTTTAGGAATAAAGCCCACTGATAAAGTAAAAGTGTTCCGCTGTACCCACGACGCCAGTGACGATACATTCAAAGTCCGTGGTCAGTTTCAGCCAGCTTTCATCACTGAGGTGAAGTATCCTTATCTAGCTCACACAAAAGTGCCTTCCGAACAGTTTGGCGGAAAATGTGATAATACCGGGTATCTAATAAACTAACCTGTTGTGAACGAGGCTTAGCCATAATAAGTTCGTGGGCGACGTACCGCCTCTCCAGGAATCCCTGCTACGCCCTACTACCCAGAGGACACAATCACCACTAGCGTAGCCCACAGAACCTGCCGCTAAGCTCATGGTAAAAATAATCCTTAAGTTACGGAAATCATGCTCGTTTGGTTGTTATTGCCACCGCGAAAAACCATTCAGAAAACAGGAATACTTTTAAACTATCACCAAGCCTTTTATTTATTCTTAGCCCTATTACAGCCAAATAAACTCAGGTTGGCGCAAATGGCATAGTGGTTGTCACTCCGTGCAAAGTAACATCCGTAATACTTAAGTATCATTTACTCACTCACTTCAGTGCTTCAATGACATTTAACAACAAGTCACCACATATATAAATGATGTTAAGACTGAGCTTTGACTGGTAACTCTTAATAAAACAAGGATAACGATCATGAACAATAAAGACATTAGCCAAGTAGCACTATTTAAAGGCGTTAACTCGCATAAAGAAAAAAGTAAAAATAGAAGTAAAACTATGATCCAGTCTTATAAAGAACAAAAGTTAGGCTTAAAGAGCCAAAGTGATTTAACCCGACGATAACAGGCTGAGTTTTATTGCATAGTAATTTAAAGGGGCGAACTCCAGCGCCCTGCCTTGCTTGGAGTAGTAATGCTATGTTTGTCGTCGCAGAAATCTATCAATAGTTATCTTTGCCCAATTTATTACCTTTATTTATTTCTATATATTTGAACAGAACTCGTTACTTTTTGGTTGTCTTAGCAATGTAGCCTAAAATATTTTCACCATCACTTGCTAGTATTTTATCACTACTTTGTCTTACAAATTCAAGCTCATGGGTAATACATTTAAGCTGATCTCTTAGATCATGACTGACAAATAAAAGGTGGGTTTTACTGTTTGCCGCAATATAGTCCATTAACGCTAAAACTTTCTCACGGTTATGATTGTCTAAGCCTTGGCATGGCTCATCTAAAATCAAAATCATCGGTAACTTCACCACGGCGCGGGCAATTAATACTAAGCGCTGTTCACCGTATGAAAGTTGATTAAAGTAAGTATTTTCATGCTGCTCTAGTCCTAGTAAAACTAACCACTGACGAGCAATAATCACTTGCTGTCGGCTCGGGCTATCATACAAACCGATACTATCGTAAAAACCTGAAAGTACCACTTTGATTAACGTTGTTGATACCCGGTAATCTCGATGTAATTGTGCGCTCACTAAACCGTAATGACGCTTTATATCCCAAATAGATTCACCACTGCCACGCTTTACACCAAATAAATGAATATCTTTGCCGTAAGCTTTTGGACTATCGCCAGAAATCATTGCTAATAGGGTTGATTTACCACAGCCATTTGGCCCAATAATACGCCAATGTTGGCCTTGCTCAAACTGCCAGTTGAGTGCATTGAATATTGGTTTTTGATCAAAACTTACTGAAACATTATTAACCGACACCAATGTTTTGTTTTTTTCCAGGCTATCGTACGTTAAACAGTCGGGTAAATGGTGTGGCAGACTATAATGGCTTTCATTAAGTTGCTGCCATTGCTCAGAGGCGATAATTTCCTTTCGCTTACCTGAAAGTATTATTTTACCCTTTTGCATATAGATTAAGTTTTCAATACTACTGGGTAGGCTTTGATGATAAAAATCAAATAAAATAATGCTAACACCTTGCGCCACCAATGAATTAAGCACACTACTTAAATGTGCCTGCGAGCCAATATCTAGCCCTGCATAAGGTTCGTCTAGTAACATTACTTGCGGTTTCAACATTAATGCTCGTGCCATTAATATCTTTCGTGTTTCACCGGTAGATAATATTTTAAAAGGTTTTTCGAGCAACTTTTCAATAGCTAATAGCGCAACTATTTCCTCTAAGTCTTTTTGTAAGAATGGATTATCATCAATAATTATTTCGCGCGCGGTACGGCCATTATCTACCGCTCCTTCCATATAATCACTGCGATCGTTCAGGCGGTCTTGCGCTAAGGTTTGCGCTTCTAATTCAAAGCTTAAGGTAGTGAATTTTTCAGTTAAAGTTACACTACCTTGATAATTCGTTATTTCCCCGGCCAATATTTGCGCTAACACAGATTTACCACTGGCGTTATCGCCTAGCACGAGCAGTGACTCACCTTTTTCTAAAGATAATTGCTCAATTGATAACGATGACTTATTTGGTGGCTTAACCGGTGAAGTATTCGGTAATGAGTTCGGTGATTTGCTAGATAACTGAAAGTGTAATTTCTCAATAGATAACATGTGATACAGCAAAGTAAAGTATGGATGTTTAATTATACTAATTTTGCTTATTTAAAAGCTACGATCAAAATATTATTAGTTATATTTAACTGAGACTTGGCATCTTTTTCTATTTTGCATCGTGGTGGCCACTACATTTATCTGCAATCGCGAGTGTTAAGCTCAAAAGCATAGAGTTTATTTACTTGCTTGGCATCCCAGTGGCGATCACATCCAAGGAACGACGTACAGCAGTGCCTTCAGCGCCCCTATTAAAAGGTTCGATACACTTGAATAAACTAAGAAAACATTTATTAACAGCTCAGAGATATTCCAGGAGATGAATATAAAAAAGAAAGAGTGAGGCTGTCTCACTCTTTCTTCTGGGTGGCGTCGCCGCGACTTATCACTAAAATTCAATTAAGCCAGAAGTCAAAAATTAACATTTAAAATTGTATCAGAGTTGATTTTTTCGCTACTTTTTATGACTCAACAATAGGTAATAATGTAATTTCAACACGACGATTAATCTCGCGCCCACCAGCTGTATTATTGTTTGCTACAGGTTGATCTTCGCCAAAGCCTATTATCTCAAAACGATCACTAAGAATTTTTTCTCTACGTAGGAATTGAGCTACAGAGTTTGCACGGTCTTCAGATAATCTTTGGTTATGCTGAGCAGAACCACTGGAGTCTGTATGGCCAGCAACTACAATGACGGTTTGGTTATATTCTTCAAGTACTAAAGCAACTGAACTTAACACCTCAGTAAAATTGCTATTAATGTTAGCGCTGTTTGTAGCAAAGATAATATTGCCCGGCATGATCAGGTTAATTTTGTCACCTTCACGCTGAATACTTACGCCACTATCTCGTAGTTGCTTGCGTAATTTCGCTTCTTGAGCGTCCATATAAAAGCCAATACCACCGCCGATAGCCGCGCCACCTGCTCCTGCGGCCAGAATACGTTTATTACGTGTATTGCTGTCTTCATCTTTATTAGCAATATAAGCGACAACAGCAGCTAAGCTGGCTCCCGTAGCTGCTCCTATAGCCGTTTTGGTAGTTTTACTTTCACCTGTGTAGGGGTCAAATGTTGTACAGCCTTGTAACAACAATATAGCTGAAGCGGTGATGATCAATTTTTTCATGGAGGTTTCCTGTATTAGCCTTATAGCGACTTCGAAGAAGCGATGGCTATTAATAAATTACTTTAAGAGGTTATTGCGACTACTGCTTTTTTAATATGAATTACAAACACAAAAAAACCGATTAGCAGTCGGGTTTGAATATTTTACGAAAACGTAAAAATATAAAACTGAAATAATTTTATACTTAATATGTATGAGGTTCAAGTTCCCTTAAGCAATCACTAGAATAACGTGTTGTAATATATATATAATTCAAACTATTTAGGTTGTCCAACCATATCACGTGAACACCAATTTTTTATGAAGTAATAACCAGTGTGCAACGCCATTGTTTGGAGTTTTCATTTTATGCTTAGCGTCGCGACGGCGATCATAGCAAATGGGGCGTTACAGACCATTTATATGAAGCTCGCTTTTGGAATTTCCATGCCACTCGAGCAGCTAAAATGAAAATTAAATCTTGGCTGAACTAAGTAAAACATGTCATTTTTTAATTAAAACGATAATTTAATCATTGTTATCAATGTAAAATTTAGCCATGGTATTACTTCTTATACCATTTGGATTAATTAAGCTTCCAGCTTTCATTTTAAAATAAGCAATGAGAATAAATTTTCAAGAACAAGGCGCTTGATTGAGCAATAGCTGGCTATTGGGATTGAAAGCAACGATGTTATTGGAACTTTAGGCCATTTGAAAATGATCACTTAGTTAGTGTAATTGGTATTATATTTTCAATTTCAGTTTTAGCCAAGGAATGCTCATTTATGCACTCGTCAAAGCCATTTGTTAATCAGGTACTAAATCTTTTTAATAGTAAAAAATTAATCATCATCTGCTCACTTTTCCCTATACTTGCTAATGCAACAATTGCCGACCAAGATTTTATTCAATGCAAAGTTAATTTAGCTGAACGCGCTGAAACCGCTGGGTTTTCTTCCTATATAACGCAAACGGTTATTAATAATATTTCCCCTATTGAGCAAGTGATTGCTTTAGATAAAAAACAACCCGAATTTACCCAAACTTTTGAGCAATATATTAAGGCAAGAGTTACTGCTTACCATGTTCGAGTAGGTGATGAAAAATTAAGAAAAAACAAAAAGCTATTTGACTCATTAGAAAAAAAATACGGCATTCCCCGCCAATATTTAGTGTCTTTTTGGGGCTTAGAAACCGTTTTTGGTAAACACAAAGGTAAAATGTCGGTACTTGATGCCTTAGCAACATTAGCCTGTGATCAACGCCGTAGTGAGTTTTTTACTCAAGAATTATTAAACTTGTTCACCTTAATTGAAACAGAACAAGTTTCTGTTGAGCAACTAAAGGGCTCTTGGGCCGGTGCAATGGGGCATATGCAATTTATGCCTTCAGCGTTATTAAAATACGCTGTTGATGGTGATAATGATGGCAAAGTGGATGTTTGGAATAGTGAGGTTGATGCACTAACAACGGCGGCTAATTACTTAAGTAAAATCGATTGGCAAACCAAAGAACGCTGGGGCAGAGAAGTTAAATTACCAGAAAACTTTGCCTTCGATAAAGTGGCTTTTGATCAATATTACCCACTTAATTATTTTCAGCAGTTAGGTGTTCAAAAAACTAACAATCAACCATTACCTATTTATGATATTCAAGCTGAGCTTTATTTACCTTCAGGCCATCAAGGGCCAGCATTTTTACTTTACCCTAATTTCAATGTGATCATGACGTGGAATCTGTCGAAAAGCTATGCGCTATCAGTAGGCATATTGGCCAATAAATTGGTTGGCGCTAAAGACATTGAGTTTTTTCAAAAAGAGCAAACTAAGGTGAAACCTTATAGTGTTGCTGAAATGAGAAATCTACAAAGCCAGCTTAATTCGTTAGCGTTTGAAACAGGTGAACCCGATGGCATTTGGGGGCCTAAAAGCAGACATGCCATTCGCTTATTTCAGCTACAAAATCAACTTATTGCCGATGGCTATCCAAATAAAGAAGTTTTTTTAACAATTAAGTCAGTGATGAGTAAAATTGAGCCTATAACGCCCAGTACCAATCAAGGGAGTTAATGATAAAGTTGCTTGATGCCTGACCAAGTAACCTAATAGCGCAATGCTACATTGATATTTTGGCGTTAACGCCAAGGCTTGTTTTTTACTTTCCTACTTAAGGTCGCGGTGGCGACTACGCTCTAGGGCGAGACACCACCGCGACAAATCATTCAAACTTACTCTGCCCTATTAGTTTTATGGCTTGCAGACAGAAAAAGCGCTAGAGCTAACTCACAATGCTTTGTTAGATGGTTTTCTTACGAATTAGGGTCAGACCAAATAGAGACATCAGCATCAATACGATGGATGAAGGCTCGGGAACAGCAACAGTTACCGGCACACCAATAACATCTTGTAAGTTAGCCGTTGGGATATTACCAGCCAGGATTTGGGTTTCCGCCAAGATTAAGCCGTCACCAAGGATCCAATTACACCCAGAAGAAATGTACGTGCCCGCAAAAGAGCCCGCAGCCACATTGGCGGTACAGCCTATGTCCAGGAAGTTGAACAATACATTAGATGACAACACACCATCCAGCTGAATTGCAGATCCGCCACCCAGAAAAAAGTTACCGGTGATATTAATTACAAACTCATCGATAGCAGAGCCACTTAAAGTAAGCGTGTCGCCGCCAGCCAAATGGATATCTCCATCAATAATAAAGGCATCAAGCCCGGAGCCAGAGGCAGTCAGTACCTGAGTGCTATTCACTGAGGAAAGAAGGCTACCACCGAGACTAGCCGCACTAAAAACCGCAGCTTCAAGATCTGAAAAAATCACATCCCACTCGGAATCACTTAGTTCTAGCGTCTCGCCATCTACAACCAATCCCGGCGATGCATTTATATAGCCGCCGTGCAGATTACCGTGTATTTTCACGCCAGGGGCTGTACTCAAGTAATTACGCGCACCAACATCACCCCAAATTTGAGCCTCAGAGCCCAGTACCATAGTCCCGCCGACGGGAAACTGCTCACCCGCGCTCAGCAAGGTGTAACTACCCGCTGCGCCCAAATTAATCGGCGTTGCCGAAACCAAAGAAGTCATCGCACTAAAACCTGCTATCGCGATAGCCTTGGTTAAAATTCCCATTCTATTTCCTATTCGATCTATAATTATTTTCTCGTCATGCACAACTGTCACAGTATTTAGCATCAACTGCGACTAAAGTACTTATGACTGGCCATAAGCAATTATCGAACCAACCGAGCATAAACCAACCAAAACAATTACTTGTTACTGCATTAACAATTATAACGACGAAAAGTGTTAAGTAACCCGACACTAAAAAAAGGGGGGTAATCAACCGGAATTAGTCGTAAAACCTTTACTATCAGCTGCTTCAATCACTATTATGGCGCGCGATATAGCAGACACTCACTCAGTGATTGAAATATACATAAGTGGTTTTTGGGTACCTTATGCAGGCAGAGTAGAATCAGAGGATGGCTTAAAAACCAAATTTTTGAAGGGTTCTCATACGGAAATGCAAATTCTCCGTAAGAAATTTATTGGTGATACTTGGAATATCATGATCAGCGTAAGCGGCATTTATCACAATGAGGACTCTACGACATTCACTTATCCCGAAAAAGCAGTAGATACAGATACATTGACTTGGGCTAAATTTTTTTTCTAAATGATAGCTGCGAGTATAAAACTTGAAGGTTTATGGATTAATTAAAGCCGAGTTAAAACAGAATTAAAGAGGCAGTGACAATAACAATTAATTATAATTATTAACTGTCACCGACCCCATTTATTACCATTTTATTAATATCGCCTATGATTTAGTGACTAGTCTTGGCAATGTGCATCAACAAGTGTGATTTGCGAGATAAGTACGCTATTGGGCGCAACTGATCCTGGTGAACCTCTGCTGCCATAGGCTAAATGGGGCGGTATATAAAGCTCCCAAGTTTCACCAACCTTCATCATAGGTACACCTTCACGCCATCCTTTAACCATTTTAGCTAGCTGAAACTTATCGGGGTTACCGCGTTGATAACTACTGTCGATAATTCGTTTCGATCTAGCTGACAACATTTTATAGTGCACTGTAACTTTATAATCAGCATCAGGTTTACAACCAGTACTATGTTCTAAAATTTTGTACTGCAACCCCGAGTCAGTGACTATCACTCCCTCTCGTTTAAGGTTCATTTTTAACCAGTGTGCATTGATTTCTTCAGGGCTATACACGCTACCTGAGTTGTTTGAACTAGCGCAAGCAAACATCAAGGAACAAGTAAAACTGACGAATAAAGTGCGTATTAACATCTTCTTACTCTCGACTAATAAATAGGGTGTTTTGTGATTTAGTAAATTAAATATGGCGTTTGGAAAAGTTATTTTTCACTTCGTTATGACTAATTGGAAAGCTGATTTTATAACTAAGTTACTTTAAAGTCATGACTTTAAAGTAAACAATTCATCTTATCTAGCACACTATTATTTTAATGGGATAACCATGCGCCTATTTATTGATGAATCATCAGGTGACCACTAATTTTAGCGCTGTTGAACGGGCAATTAATGGTGGAACATCCAATGATTTAGCAATAGCTTCTTGGTTTTTATAACGGTCAAAGTCGACTTTAGTAATATCTAATTGTTGTAAATAGGCTTTAAAAGCCGCAAAATCTTCTCGGCCAAACTCAATATTTGAATTTGTCATTAACCCATCAATATAAGCTTTATTGCCATTAATATTTATATTTGCGATACCCGAATAAGGCTGCCCATATTCCTCTACGCGTATCGCTCGAACCGCTTTAATTTCAAAAATCCAATTATCAATTTTAATGCAACGAGTTGCTGTTTTCTGGAGAGAAGTAGAAATATTCTTAGACATGTAAATTACCTGTTTTGGTTTTAGGCCATTTATTATGTGAATGTCGATTGCAACTCAAGCAACTTTCGTAATAAATAGGTCTTAATTTATATTTTACCTTTGTTGACTTTGTTAGCACAAAACACACCATAGTGGTAATAAGCTGTTTTTAAACTATTTTAAGCAGACGTTGAAAGAAAACGATGGTAATACTGTCGCCACCCGGCAACAGATGAAAAGATGACGTGGCTATTTAGATCTAAATTATTAGTGAATAGCGTTATAAATTCTTAGAAAACAACGAGTAGATATTTTGTGGTAGATTAGAGTTGTGTCGCTTTTAGGCGACAGTAAAATCATTATTTAATTTGAGTGCAACATAGAATTGCGCTGGTAAGATAATTCATCCGTGAACAACTCCATCCTTTTCATTGCCTTAGTACTTAATGGTTTATTTGCAGCCCGGCTCCCTACTTGGTGTCGGGTGACGACTGTACAAAAAGGGAACACCCGCTGCCCTTTTCAATCCCCCAAAGCGCCCACCATTTATCTTTTATTTGATTCATTGGTAGGCTTGAGTGTGACCGCCTGCTTGACCTCGCGGTGGCGACAAATCATTTAACTTTACTCTGCCCCTAATTATTACAGAGGATAGGCGACAACCCAAGCAGAGCTCTCATCACCTTGTCTATCAAATTTATATTTAACAGAAGAAAAACCACAGACTTTTACCAGGCCATTAAAATCGAACGGTTGTTTTGCTCCTGCTTTTGATTCCATGAATGCAGCATCGCTTGGTATAATAATTTTCTCATGTTCGGCTGAGATCACAAATGCGGCTTCAGCCAATATAAGATCATTATTATGAAGCTTGATAACCTCAGCATTGCCTAAACTATTGCCATCTAAATCTCTAAACTCAAACTCTTCTGGATGATTAATTTCAATAACATCACCGTCATTAAGTTGATATGTAATTAACATGTTTACCATTGTTCATTCTCCCAATTTAATTTGTTTTTTTAGTGGCTTAGAGGGCTTTACCTAATAAGCTAATCTGATGACAGAATACATTAAAATAACAAACTATTATTGATATGAACACACCTAAAGTCAGATACTTCTGTTAATAAAGACTTAGTCATCATAGTCGGAGAAGCAGAGGTTAGAATAACAATTAACAGCAGGTGCATAGTTAATTAGCCCTGTTAATTAAAATCCTACTTCGATGAGTTCTGCATTAAAGGCGGCTACATCGCAATCTTCACTAAGGCTACAGTGTTGAGTATAAAATTCTATCGCCAAATCATAACCTTTTAATGCTGCTATTTTTGACCACTCTAATGCTTGGTTTATTTTATTGCTGTCAAGATACAAACGAGCTAAATTAAGTTGCCCTTGAACATAACCTTTATTGGCAGATTCCAAGAAGAATCTTTCAGCGTCTTCTAAACTTTCTTTATTATCAGCATCTAACATAAAAGATAAACCGATTCTATTTTCACGATAACCTTCTACCTTCCTATTAACACCGATGTTGGTTGTCAGTACTATGGTGCCAAACAACTTTAAGTTTTTCGGACGTAGCACCAATAATACCGTATCGTTTTGATAGAAGTTAATCAGTTTATCGCGGGTAAATACATGATGCTTTTTATTGAAATACTTGGCATCTATGACCTTGGCTCCTCGTATGTCACTTGCTAAAGAGGACTCGTTTTCAAAAAGAAAGCGTGAAAATACCAAAGAAACAGTGTTAGGGGTAAGGCTGACCACCTTGCCCAAGACATACTTTTTATTGGGTGGTATTTTATCGTTAATACTAGTTTGATTAATATAATAAAAATCATTAACTTTAGGGTTTTCAATATATTCTTTACTGAGTAAATTGTCCTGATATTTATCATACTGCCAATAAGACAACGCCAGTAAAATCATAATAACGCCCGTATACATGGGGACCAAGGCATATAATTTGAATAGTTTTTTACTAAGTGTTTTATAGGCAGACGATGAAAGTGAGTCAACATCAAAAGAGCTATCACAATGATTACAGACGATATTGATGGATTTTTTAACCGGGACAAAGGGGATGACTTCTAAAAAAAAATACAGATAAGTCAGTTTTCCAATAACATTATGCAGCTTAGAGCCACAAGACTGGCATGTTAAGTGATCAATAGTGATCTTTTTAAATTCAATTTGTTTATATTCCATTGGAGTAACCTTGTTATTTACCAACTAATAGTATTGATTAGCTAGGTTTTATCTATATAAAGTGATTCTATCATCAGAGGCAGAGCCAGATGTAAAAAATTCACGCACGAGGTGGCGAATTGAGCCTTTGTTAGAACAGCCTAATTATAAAATTAAAGTGCAGGTATTATTAGCAAAGATTGAAGCCGTTTTAAGAAAGCCACAAAGTATTCCATTAAGCCGTCAAGGTGAACTCTTTACTGTGCAGTCTTTGATAATAAATGGGGTCAGATACTGAGGGTTCCCCAATAATTACAACCAAGTTGTTATGGGTGGCAGAATAAGATTCCAGAATAAGATTCTTAGATTCTGCGACGCCCTACTCAGCAGAACATTCAACCTTCAATTTTAACTAGCGTAAAACACTATTCCTGTCACTAAGATCAGAATATAAGTCGTCCATGGAAAGCGGCAGTCTTCGCCATCAGCACCTTTAGTTGAAAGAGCCTCAACAACACTTGAGAGAATTAAATAATACCTTTACTAGCCGCTCTGGGGGAATCCAAAGGCAGGGAAGAAAGAGTGGAGACAGTCTCACTCTTCCTTTTGGCTGTCACTGCGACAAATCATCTAATTTTACTCTGCCCGCAATTATGCTCCCATTTATCTTCTTTGCGGTTGCTAGTGTTAGCCCTTTCTAATTTTTCTGAGTTAATAACTGTAAATTTTTTTTAACCTAGAATATAGTGTTAGCTGCTTTATCAATACGTTGTCATATTTAAGAAAAGGTTAAAATGGAAGATATATTAGTTACTTTGGTTAACTTTGCCTGGGGACTTCCCATGGTTTTGTTACTTGTCGGCGGTGGTGCCTATTTTGTTATTCATTCTAGACTAGCGCCCTATAAAAGACTTGCTCATGCTATTAGCATCATTGGTGGCAAGTATGACAATGAAAAGAATAGCAAAGGAGATATTAGTCACTTTCAAGCGTTAATTGTCGCTCTGTCAGGAACGCTAGGTCTTGGAAATATTGCCGGGGTAGCTGTCGCCATTACCATGGGCGGGCCAGGAGCAATATTTTGGATGTGGTTAACGGCAATCGTTGGTATTGCAACCAAATTTTATACAGCATCTTTAGCTGTTATGTATCGAGGCGAGGACCGTAGTGGCAAATTACAGGGCGGGCCAATGTATGTGATTAGAGAAGGCTTAGATAAAAAATGGTTACCCCTAGCTTGGTTATTCTGCATCGGCTGCATATTTGGTGCCTTGCCTCTTTTTCAAATAAATCAATTAGTGCAAATATTAAGAGATGTTATTGCCATCCCCTATGGGCTAGCGGAAACAGACAATCACTTCACTTTTGATCTGCTAGTTGGTCTGGCATTATTTATGATGATTTCTTGGATCGTCATGGGGAAATTAACACGAATTACCGCAGTAGCCACTAAAGTTGTTCCTATTATGGTCATAGGTTATTTTATAATGACATTAGTGCTTCTGGTGATGAACTACCATAAAATACCTGAAACATTTATGCTTATTTTTTCAGGTGCATTTAATCCAGGCTCTGCTGCTGGAGGACTTATAGGTACTGTTATTATTATCGGGGTTCAACGAGGTGCTTTTTCTAACGAGGCGGGCATAGGCACTGAATCTTTAGCCCATGGAGCAGCTAAAACCAACGAACCCATTCGAGAAGGATTTGTTGCTTCATTTGGCCCCATTGTTGATACGTTAATTGTCTGCACATGTACTGCTTTAGCTGTGCTGGTTACCGGTGCATGGCACACAGATCATCAAGGCGTTGGCATGACGGTTTATGCCTTTGAGCAAACCTTTCCAAACGTAGGCAGCTATCTGTTAATGGTAATGGTGTTTTTTCTCAGTACTAGCACTGTGTTAACTTTTTGGTATTACGGCAGTAAATGTAGTGAGTTTTTGTTTGGTAAAACATTTGAAAAGGTTTATAAGCAGTTTTACCTGATGCTTATTATCGTAGGCGCTGTAGCATCCTTGTCTATGGTGATTAATTTCATCACCTTCATGTACGCTTTAATGGCAATTCCCACCATGATATCAACGCTATTACTCTCTTCAAAGGTAAGAAAGGCTACACAAAAATATATAAAAGATTACTTATAAATGATGTTTTTAAATAAGAATAAAGGGGCAGTGACAAAGTACTAGAATTACTATTTGTCACCGTGCTCCTTTATTTTTTGAGGTGAGAAAATACAACTTTTAATGAATCCGATAATGAGTGCCTGCTTCATTTAACGCTTGATAAAAGTCTTCAATATCGCAGGCTTCTTCTAATTGACAGATCACCCGATATTTTTCTATTGCTGGCTGATAACCTTGCAAAGCGGCCTGAAATAGCCATTGAGCCGCATTTTCAACATCACCACTTCCTTCAATATCGGTGAAGGTTAAGTAGAGTTCAGCCAAGTTGGTTTGTCCTGGTGCATAGCCTAATTCTGCCGATTGTTTCAATAATATAAAAGCTTGCTCAATGCCATCTTTAATATAACTTGCTTTAAGAAAAGCCACTCCTTGGGTATTTTCGCGCTTGCCAGGGATATAGTGCCACTGTTCTTTATCCACTGTAGTGTTAGTCACAGCGATGCCATCAATCATATAAACAGCTCTATTTCTCCCGATCGAAAAAAGCTCTGGCCGCACTACTCGATAGATAAAACCTTGTTCAAACAAGCTATCTAATTCCGCATAAGAAAAATTATGCCGTTGTTTTTCGAAATAATGAACATTTGTACTATGACCAAAGCTCACACCATTGCTCAAAGAATGTTTTAATGAATAAAAGTAATTAC
>NZ_JABSOV010000089.1 GCF_013215345.1 Colwellia sp.
AGTTGCTGTTCTGATATTACCAGTAGCATCGGTTGCAGTATAAGTTAGTGTGTAACTGTCAACGACTGCGCTATAAACGCTACCTGTGGTGATGACTTCAACAGTGCCATCGGTAGCATCTTCTGCGCTAGCACCGGCATCGGTATAGTCAGTGCCAGCACTGTGGGTTAACGGGCTATCGCCTTCAAGCTTAATTACAGGGGCAACATCATCAACCACGTCAACGGTACGGGTTACGCTGCTTTGATTACCCGCTTTGTCGGTGGCACTATAAGTTAGTGTGTAACTACTTACTACATCACTATTAACAGAGCCTGACATGGTTACGGTAACTGTGCCATCTGTGGCATCATTTGCACTAGCCCCCTCGTCATCATAAGAGGTGCCGATACTGTGAGTAAGAGGTGTATTACCTATTAAGGTAATAACTGGCGCTGTAGTGTCTTTGGGTGTAGGAGCAGGTTCTTCTGGAGAATCGCTGCCACCACATGCGGTTAAGGTGCCAAGTGAAAGTAATAACACTGCACTGTTTTTTGCAGAAAATAGCGAGTTAAAACGCGACGAAAAACATGAAATTACGGGGGGCACGAAAGGTACTAACATAAAACATCCTTGTGGTATTCTTGTGGTATAAAAATCAAAGTTCAATCTTTGATTACTTCAACGAGGAAAATATCACAATCAGGTGATTATTGATAGGCTAAAAATCAAGCTTATCAAAGTGATAAACATGATAAGTAAAGATTAAATACTAGATTCCCGACAAAACACTTCGGGAATGACGGCTGGTCAGTTGGGGGGTCTAGTTAATTTTAGTTCCGTGTTATTTTAGTTATAGATTCCTGACAAAACATTTCGGAATGACGACTGGTCAGCTAGCTGTTCCAAAATAGCTTATCTCTAATAACAAAAAAGCGCCTTGCGGCGCTTTTCATTTCTGTGTATATCCTTAGCGAGTGTTGTGCTGAAGGTAACCGTTAAGGTTTAACTGTTAGGTATTAACCGCCGTGAATAATACGCTTAGCGATTAAGTTCTCAACCACACTTGGGTCTGCCAATGTTGAAGTATCACCTAAGCTATCAACATCGTTTTCAGCAATCTTACGTAGAATACGACGCATGATTTTACCTGAACGTGTTTTCGGTAAGCCCGGTGCCCATTGCACATAATCAGGTTTAGCAAAACGACCTAATTCTTTAGCAACAAATTCACGTAACTCAACATTTAACTCGTCAGACTCAGTCGCGTTACCCATTAAGGTCACGTAACAATATACGCCTTGGCCTTTAATTTCATGTGGATAACCAACAACAGCCGCTTCAGCAACTGCTGGATGAAGTACTAAAGCACTTTCAATTTCAGCAGTACCTAGTCTGTGACCTGATACGTTCAATACGTCATCAACACGACCGGTGATCCAATAGAAACCATCTTCATCTCGTTTCGCGCCATCACCAGTAAAGTAATTACCTGGATATTGACCTAAATAGGTTTGATAGAAACGATTATGATCGTTGTAAACTGTTCTTAACTGTCCTGGCCAGCTGGCTGTCATTACTAACAAACCTGCGTTTTCGCCTTCAAGAGTATTACCTTCTTTATCAAATAACGCCGGCTGTACACCAAAGAACGGTTTACCAGCACAACCTGGTTTCATATCAACCGCACCTGGTAGTGAAGTAATTAAAATACCACCGGTTTCTGTTTGCCACCAAGTATCAACAACTGGACAATTGCTCTTACCAACAATTTCATAATACCAATGCCAAGCTTCAGGGTTAATTGGCTCGCCAACGGTACCTAATAAACGTAATGACGATAAATCAGATTGATTAACTAAGTCATCACCAACACTCATTAGTGCACGAATAGCGGTTGGCGCGGTGTAAAATATATTAACTTTATGTTTTTCACATACTTGCCAGAAACGACCCGCATCAGGGTAAGTTGGTACACCTTCAAAAACTAAGGTAGTTGCACCGTTTGCTAACGGGCCATAGAATATATAAGAATGACCTGTGATCCAACCAGCATCAGCGGTACACCAATAGATTTCACCCTCTTTATAATCGAAGACATATTTATGGGTCATAGCCGCATATAAGATATAGCCACCACAGGTATGTACTACACCTTTAGGTGTACCCGTTGAACCTGAGGTATAAAGAATAAACAATGGATCTTCAGCATCCATAATTTCTGGTTCACATACCGCAGATTGTTTAACGACTGCATCGGCGTAGTTAATATCAACTTTTTCATTCCAAGCAACATCACCGCCAGTACGGGCAACAACAATCACTGAGTGCACATTTGGACAATCAGCAACCGCTGCATCAACATTAGCTTTCAATGGAATACGTTTGCCACCACGAAGACTTTCATCGGCGGTTATAATAACCTTACAATCAGCATCTAAAACACGAGCTTTAATAGATTCAGTTGAGAAACCACCAAAGACAACAGAATGAATTGCGCCAATACGCGCACAGGCTAACATGGCATAACCCACTTCAGGGATCATCGGCATGTAGATACAAACACGGTCGCCTTTTTTAACGCCGCGCTCTTTTAATAAGTTAGCTAAACGACAAACATGGTCGTGCAACTCTTGATAAGTAACTTTTGAATCATCACTAGGATCATCGCCTTCAAAAATGATGGCGGTATCATTAGCTTTAGTCGCTAAGTGACGATCGATACAGTTATAACTGACATTAAGTTTAGCGCCCGAGAACCAGCTAATTTCAGAATTTTTCAAATCAACTTTGCTTACGCTGTCCCATGGTTGGTACCAATCAATAAATTCTTTCGCTTGCTCGCCCCAAAACTCATCAGGTTGCTCAATTGATTGTTTGTACATGGCATCGTATTTAGCCGCATCAATATGAGTATGCGCTTTAGCTTTATCAGACACTGGATAACGTAACTTTAATTCTTTCATTCTCTCTTCCTTCGGACTTAACTTGAGGTGATTAACTTGAAATATTTATTAATTGTTTCTTATAATTTTCTTATATTAATTCTTTATATTTTTATTTTATTAACGCTAAATATTCTTTGGCTGCTCTCTGAAAATGAGCTAAACATGCTTTAAAAATTCATTGAACATAGTTTTAACTTATTGCTTGCTCTATTTCCAGCAATAACGTTTTCATCATTTAACCGCTAGCGATAATTGCATAACTAACATGCTAGAATTTTTAATTCGCTTTTCATATACGGCTTTAGTCTTAATTTACGTTTTTACTCTATATTTAGAGCAGTTAATTGTAAATGAAATGTACAGACCAATTACCATAACATTGAAGCCTACAATTGACAACGCTGTCATTTTTATAGGGTGACACAGTAATAAAAAAGCACCCGCGGTTATGTTGGGTGCTTTTTGCTATTTATTGACATGGTATATATTTTATAGGTTGATAAAAACAGCTTCAATAATCGATGCTAAGGGTCTTTTATACTAGTTGTAATTAGTAACTCATTTTGAATGATAAGGATATACTTTCTACTTTATAGTCAACAGTCGTTGTGCCTGAATAACTAAGGTATTTATAGTTTTCTGATACCGTCTCGCTCAAGCCCATATCAATGACAGAATATTCTATTCCAATGCTAAAGGTTTCATTAATACGGTATTCTGCACCAACACCATAATAAATATCGTTACCATCACCTTTTATTAGTACTAATTCATTTGGCAAAGAGGTGTTAGTTGAAGTGGCTTCAAAATCCCAATTAGCAATACCTAAACGGGCAAATACAGAGAAGTCATCAAAAAGTGGTAAAAGGCCTTTAATGCCGGCAGTACTTGAAGAGCTTGCTATTTTATCAATAACAGTTTCACCAAACTCATCAATGTCAAATCCATCCAAGTTACCATATTTGTTGTGACCCAATTCAACAGCAAAGTAATGGCCAAATTGATAACCTAATTTAATAGCCGCAGACATGCTATCTCCTGAAAGGTTGGCTGTTTCGGCTATGGGATCTGCTAACAACTCTCCATTTGTATTGGCAATTGTTGAAAAAGTACTTATTTTGCCACTATTTTGAGTTAAACCTAAAGAGAGTTCACCATAAAAGCCAGAATTAGCTAAAGCTGGTACGCTGAAGAGTAGAGTTGATAATACCAAGGCAATTTTGTTCATTGAAAAACATCCTGTTTCTTTTCTTTGAGAGGATAAACATAAAAATATATGCCTATTAAATTTAACATTTTTATTACATGTATAAATTAGCGGGCATATTAGCAAGGGGGATTAACAAACTCAATTGCTAATCCCCCTTGCTAGTATAACTATGCTTTCGCCCATAAAAAAACCGAGCACATGGCTCGGTTTTATCAACGAATATTAAACGACTAACTATTCGTCATCAAAATCAATATCTTCTTCAGCTCTTGGTGTAAAGACTCTAACGCCTTCTTTTGCTAAGATCTCAATATAGAATGACGTTAAGCCTTCAACTTGAGTTTGATCAATGCGTTTATTAATATCTGATAATTGCACTGGCTCTGCTTCTTCTTTGGTATTACCGAATTGGCAATCAAAGTCCCAATAATCAGCACCCGCTGGTAATTTTTTGTTGCGTTCTCTTTTAAGGTATTTTTTAACCTCGTTCTTTACCGCATCAACACGTCTTTCAAGTTTTACTTTTTCATGGGTTAATTCAAATGTTTTTTTCATGGTTGGCCTTAAGTCTATGGCTACAATTACTCGTTTTTATAACGCGAGTATAGGTGTAAATAAATCAATGCCAGTATTTTACGTTACTTTCACGCAAGTAGCGAGATAGTGATGGCAACACAAGTAAAAAAAATACTGTTGTTGCCCCTACTGCTATTTTACCTTGATAACTTTAAACGGATAACTTTGTAGCAAAGTTATCCAGACAGAAAGGTTATAGCGATAACATCGCCTGTGTCGCGGCAATAAGGTGGTGCTTAGTATTAGGCTCCACTGAGGCATGACCTGAAGCTTCACTGATAACTAATGTGGATTTAGGTAAATTTTGATGTAATAACCAAGCATTATCGGCCGGACAAACAATATCATAGCGGCCATGAACTATAGCGGTGGGAATATCTTTTATCTTATCGCAGTTAGCTAATATTTGATTGTCTGTTAAAAAACAATCATTAACCATGTAGTGCGCCTCATGGCGAGCCAGTGTCCAAGCATGGTCATCTCCAGTTGCCGCATCAACAAAGGCTTGATCTGGTATTAAGGTACAACAGCGAATCTCCCAAATACTCCAAGCAGTGGCAATTTTTTGCGCCAGTACTTTATCTTCGCCCACTAACATCTCGTAAGCCGCCTTGGTATTGCCTTGTGCTTTTCCTTCTGGCAACACATCTAGATATTCTTGCCAATAATCAGGGAAGATACGTGTGGCGCCACCACCAGAGAAAGTCCAGTTAGTATCAACATCTCGACCTAAGAAAATGCCACGTAACACTAAACTGCTAACACTTATCGGGTGAGTTTGTGCATAGACTAAAGATAAGGTTGAGCCCCATGAGCCACCAAAAACATGCCATTGCTTAATTCCTAAATGCTGACGAATTTTTTCAATATCAGCCACTAAGAAACTGGTTTCATTATTATCTAAACAACCATGGGGTAATGAACGACCACAACCACGTTGATCAAATAAAATTATATGATATTGCTCTGGATCGAAAAAGCGTCTGTCATTGATTGAACAGCCGCCACCAGGACCGCCATGAATAAAAAGCACTGGCTGACCGTGTGGGTTACCACATTGCTCAACATAAATTTGATGCTGACCATCGACATCGAGTAAGAAATCATTAAATGGTGATATTTCAGGGTAAAATTGGTTCATTTTTTATTCTCTTCTAAAATAATTTTTTTTAGGCTACCTTGCTAAGTACTCGCGTTAACTTGTATTAGCTTAAATCCAAGGCATATTTTTTTAATAACTCAATAGGCACTATTTCCAGAGCTTTAATATGAGTTTTTCGTAAATGTACTCGCGGCGCTCTATCATTTTCATAAGCTTCTAACCAACGCGCTGCGCATAGGCACCAAGTATCACCGGCTTTAATACCTTTAAAGTCAACTTCTGGTACTGGCGTTGAAAGGTCATTGCCTTTAAAACGTGAAAACTCAAGAAATGACTGACTGGCTTCAATGCAAACGGTATGTGAACCGACATCTTGTGCACAAGTATTACATTTATTATCTCGGAAAAATCCGGTTACTGGCTCACCACTACAGTCTTCTAGTGCTTCACCGAAAACATTAATTGACTCATCCATTGCTATCACTTGTTCCATAACTCGACCTTTATTAACTTGAATGTACTGAATATGCTGACGTTACCGCATTAACGCGTAAGTTTATACTGTTACCCGCTATAAAAATGGCTCAAATCACCCTCTTGACCGGCCGAATAGCAGTAAATGGTCAAGTAGCACCGCCCAAGGTAGGGGTTTAGCAACTTTGTCGACTCAATAACAAGCTAGATAAGCAATCTACTGCCAGTTAAATATGGCTACCGAAAACTTTATCAAACATTAATCAAATCTTAATCGATTGTTTTTTTTGATAATTAATTCAAGCAAAGTAACTAGTAGGTTATAAAAAATGCAGAGCTAAATGATTTAAAATAGCGTGAGATAAAAGTAATAATAAGCTATACATAAGGCATCGTTTATTCTTCTGTGATGAATCTTTCAAATGGACTTAGATAACGTACAAGGTAACATGCGAGGTAATATGCGAGGAAAGTCGACGGCTCTTCAATTTAAGATCAGTGAATTCATTATTCGTTTTTCCCTACACATAGCAGTATTGCTAATGGTCACGGGCATAGTCAGTGCCTATTTTTTTCTCTCTAACTCCACAAAATCACTGACCAACCACACATCAGAGCTCAATGCACAGCGCTATTTAGAAGCTTTATCCGCCTTTCGCACCCTTTATACCAATGAAGTGGTGAAAACCGCTATAAAGCAAAACATCACTATAAGTCACGATTACAAAAACATTAAAAATGCCATCCCTTTGCCTGCAACCTTAAGCATGGCGTTAGGCAAGGAAATAGGTAAGTTTCAATCAGGCGCTCAAACTTTTTTATATAGCCGCTACCCTTTTCCTTGGCGAGAGCAAGAAAATAAAACCATCTTTAACCAAGACTTCTCCCAGCAAGCTTGGGATAGTTTAACCAAAAATCCAGAGCAAGCCTTCTTTCGTTTTGAAGAGGTCAACGGTCAGATGGCGATACGTTACGCGATTGCTGATGTAATGCGCGAAGGCTGTATTGATTGCCATAACAACCATGCACAAACACCTAAAAATGACTGGCAACTAGGCGATGTTCGAGGCGTGATGGAAGTAATTTTACCCATAGACAAAGCTCAATTGACCGCGCAATCATCGTTGCAAGCCACCTTTATAGTTTTGTTTGCCATGATAGTTCTTATCACCTTAGTGCTATTTATCTTTGTTAGTCGTATCAAAAAAGATGCAAAAAAACTGGCTAATTCCAATGTGGAAATGATGAAAAAGCAAGAGCAAGTCAATTTTGCCAATGAAGAAATGGGCTTAGCTATCGAGCAGTTAGAGCTCAAGGCCAGCGAGTTAATTAGCAGTAACCAAGTTAAAGCTGATTTTATGGCAACGATGAGTCATGAAATTCGCACACCGCTCAATGGTGTTATTGGTATGCTGAGTTTGTTAAAACAAAGTGAAATGACCCATGAGCAAAATCATCATGCTCACCTTGCCACCGTTAGTGCTGGCTCGTTGTTAAATATAATTAACGACATTCTTGATTTCTCTAAAATAGAAGCAGATAAGTTAGTCATTGAATCAGTAGAAATACGTTTAGCTGAACTAGTGACCAACCTTAGCGCAACTATGGCACATATAGCACACGAGAAAGGTTTAGAGCTTATTGTTGACGTCTCTCAATTAAAGCATATGGTCACCAAAGGAGATCCGCATAGGATCAGACAAATCCTGACTAATTTAATTAGCAATGCCATTAAGTTTACTGCTGAAGGTGAAGTGGTTATTAGTACCAAGATAGAGACTATTGACGATAAAAACCTGCAGTTTTCCTGTTCAGTTAGCGATACTGGCATAGGAATAGCCCAGCATAAATTAGATTCTATGTTTGAACGTTTCACCCAAGAAGATAGTTCAACGACACGTCAATACGGTGGCACAGGCTTGGGCTTAGCCATAGTAAAAAAATTATGCCAGTTAATGAATGGCGACATCACAGTAACCAGCACTCAAGGTCAAGGCAGTACTTTTAGTTTTACCTTGTTATTAGAGCGCTGTGATAACCTTAAAGCAGAATTGCCACAAGTAGACTTATCGGCTTATCGAATATTAATTGTTGATGACAATAAAACCAATAGAGAAGTATTGTCTGGCCAGCTGAAATTATGGGGAGCAAATGTCAGTCAAGCTGATAATGCTAAAGCTGCTTTCTCATCTTTGACTGAAAACTTTGCCAAGGCCCGCGATAAAAACTTTGATATTGCCATTTTAGATATGCAAATGCCTGAAATGAATGGCGCGCAGCTGGGGCAAATAATAAGAGCCGATAAACAGTTCGCACATTTAAAACTCATCATGCTTACTTCCTTAGCTAGACCAGGTGATGCACAGTACTTTGCCAACTTAGGCTTTAACTTCAGCCTGCCAAAACCTGTTATTACTGCAGATTTAGCCCATGCGTTAATTCAAGCAGCAAATAGTACTGAGCCAGCAAATCAGCTGCGATTATCACCCGCAAATACTAAGAATAAGAAAATAACTATTAAACCCTTACCTAAATCTACCCGGGTATTATTAGTAGATGATAACTCCATCAACCAAGTTGTAGCCAAAAACCTATTAACCAACTTAGGTGCACAAGTTGAAATAGCGAATAATGGCAAAGAGGCACTAGTTTGCTTAGAAAAGGACTATTTTGATGTGGTACTAATGGATTGTCAGATGCCGATAATGGACGGCTATACCGCAACAAGAGCCATCAGAAAGTCGCAACGAGATTATAACGATATATATATTATTGCCATGACGGCAAACGCTATGAGTGGCGACAGAGAAAAGTGTATTAATGCCGGGATGAATGACTACTTAACTAAACCGGTCGATATTATTGCCCTAGAAAATAGTCTACTCAATGCGCTGAATATGCCCTTAGAAGAGCTTGAATCTATAACCTCGACAAGGACTGAACAGATAATCACTAACGAAGATAATGAAATACACACAGCAGATGAAAGTAACAGCCATCAGATTTGGGGGAAAGATGGATTCTATAAAAGGGTTGGACAAAATCAGCAACTAGCGGAACGAATAGTCGCAATGTATTGTCAGGATATACCCGGTGAAATAGATAAGTTAAGTCAAGCGATGACGGCCAAAGATACAAAATCAATTGAAGCTATAGCGCATAAAATTAAAGGTTCTAGTGCCAACCTTGAAGCAAATAATCTGGCTCAATGTGCTCTTGAGATTGAGTTAGACGTGAAGGAAAATAACTGTGTCAATATTGAGTCACTATCAATTAAGCTAAAAGATAATTTTGCTGAACTGCTCGTTGAGCTTGAAGAGTTCCTCGCCATTAATGTGCAAGATGAATGATAACTTAACTGGAGAGGCTTAGCTGGAGTAGCTAACTGAATAGAGTAGTTGTTGTCGCTTAGCCTTTGAACTTTGCAATAAACCATGGCAATGCCCCCTGCACTTAAAATGGTAACGGCTATAGTGCTTTGACACCATGACAGCCATTATCTACAATACTCACTCTTACCTTATGCATACTAATCATTGATGAAGAAGCAAGCAATGTCGAATCAAGCCCTACCTAATCACGAAACTAATAACGAAACCGATATAACACAAGTCATCGATTTTTTTAAAAATCTGCAAGATAGAATTTGTCAGGCCCTAGAAACCGCTGACGGCTCTGGAACTTTTGTTGAAGATAACTGGCTACGTAAAGAAGGCGGCGGTGGTAGAACCCGCGTAATGACCAATGGCACAGTAGTTGAGCAAGGCGGGGTAAATTTTTCCGTAGTCTCTGGCGATAAGTTACCACCTTCCGCTACCGCTCACCGCCCAGAGCTTGCTGGCAGAACTTGGCAAGCTTGTGGTGTTTCATTAGTTATCCATCCTAAAAACCCTCATATGCCAACAGCACACGCTAACGTACGCTTTTTCATTGCCGAAAAAGAAGGTGAAACGCCTGTTTGGTGGTTTGGCGGTGGTTTTGATTTAACGCCTTTTTATCCGAAAGATGAAGATGTGCAGCATTGGCATCAAACCGCATTCGATTTATGTCAGCCTTTTGGTGATGAGGTATATAACGATCATAAAAAGTGGTGTGATGAATACTTTTATTTAAAACATCGTGATGAGACGCGTGGTGTTGGCGGATTATTTTTTGATGATTTAAATCAGTGGGATTTTGACACTTGTTTTGATTATGTTAAAGCAGTAGGCCAAGGCTTTATCGATGCTTATGTACCCATTATGCAGCGCCGTAAAGATGATAGCTTCGGTGAGCCGGAGCGCCAATTTCAGCTTTACCGCCGTGGTCGCTATGTCGAATTTAACTTGGTGTTTGATAGAGGTACTTTATTTGGTTTACAGTCTGGCGGTCGAACGGAATCAATTCTAATGTCGATGCCACCACTGGCACGCTGGGAATATAATTATCAAGCCGAAGAAGGTAGTGCTGAGGCTAGGTTAGCTGATTACTTGAGTCCAAAAGATTGGCTTAAGGTTTTATAAACAAAGTTCTCACAATTTAATAGAACACAAGAGTAGTAAATCGTTACAAGAAAAGTCTTATTTAATAAGGGCTAGTAATTACTGGCTAAGCCGCCATTAAATAAGACTCTCCTCTTAAATTTTTAGCTTTACGCTGATACGAACCCTTGCCTTTTTTCGCTTTAACCACCTGCATCTTATAAAGCTTTGATGTTACTAGCGCCGCTAAAAAATTATCTTTAATTTGTCCCCTGCCCAGCTCCGTTTCACTTTTCTTTGTTACTGTGCTCTTAGCTTTCGCTAATGGTTTTTTCTGCTTACCCATGATTTATCCTTTTAAATTTTCTCAATGACTGAATGCCATTACCTTATGGTAACGTTTGATTATTATACAGCGAAAACACCCAAGCTTTATAAAAATTTTTAGAGTTATGGTTTTCCCTCAACTTCTTTATTTCTATATACAAAAGCAGCTAATAACGCTATTTTCTTGTAATCTATACCTAGATTACAAGAAAATAGCACTCATTTAGCACAAGGACATTAAAGTAATAATGATCATTCAACAGCACAGCCATGATATAGAAACCCCAACAGGCACCATGCGTACCTATGTTTATCGTCCACAAGCATCAGGCAAGTTCCCCACTATTATTTTTTACTCTGAAATATTCCAACAAACTGCGCCAATAGCAAGAACAGCGGCATTAATGGCGGGACATGGCTTTGTGGTACTGGTACCTGAAGTTTTTCATGAATTAAACCCTCTTGGCACTGTGTTAGGTTACGACGATGCCGGTAAAGATAAAGGCAATCAAGATAAGTGGGCTAAACCTTTAGAGCATCATGATAGCGATACCCAAGCCTTAGTGGACTTCGTACAACAGCAAGAATATTGCACTGGTAACATTGGCACCATGGGCGTTTGCATTGGTGGTCACCTTGCCTATCGCGCTGCATTAAATGAGAATATTTTAGCTGCTGCTTGTTTATATGCTACCGATATTCATTCCGGCGATTTACCCAGTGCTGAGGGCAATGACACACTCACGCGCACTAAAGACATTACAGCCGAGCTATTAATGATTTGGGGGAAACAAGATCCACATATTCCAGATGCAGGTCGTATGATGATTCATCAGAATTTACTGGCTTCAGGTAATACTTTCTCATGGCATGAGTTTAATGCCTCGCATGCGTTTATGCGTGATGAAGGCGAGCGCTACGACCCTCAGCTTGCCCTAAGAGTTTATGGTATGTCAGTGGAACTATTTCGTCGGACATTAGCTTAAGCTATCGCTCAACGAGTAACTCAATAATGACATTAATACTGTAGAGGCGTGTTCTACAGTATTAATGCTATGTATTGATGGTATTGATGTCTTGTCTGTGCTTAATTTGCCGGTAAATAAGTTAAAGGGGCTAATTTAACCTTTATATCGCCGCCCTTCTCCGCAAGTAAGCTGATCAACTGCTCAGCTAGCACGGGCTTACTAAACCAATAGCCTTGAATCTCATCACAGCCTAAACCACGTAAAAACTCAACATGGCTTTCTTCTTCTACACCTTCGGCAATTAAAGATAAATTTAAGCTTTTCCCTAACGACACAATGGTTTTTATTATCGCTTTATCTTCATCATTTTGATGACAGTCACGAATAAATGACTGGTCAATCTTCAACTTATCAATAGGAAAGCGTTTTAAATAAGAAAGCGATGAATAACCCGTACCAAAGTCATCTATAGATAAATGCAAGCCAAACGATTTGAGCTGTTGCAGCACTGCTAGGGTGTTTTCTTCATTGTGCATAAAAACCCCCTCAGTAATTTCTAACTCAAGGTTTTGTGCCGGTAATTGTACATTTTCAAGAGTACTTTTCACTGTATGACAAAACTGTGGGTGAGTAAATTGACGGGGCGATACATTCACCGCAACAACAATGTCGATATAGCCCAAATCAACTAAGCGCCTAGCAAACAGGCAAGCTTGCTCTAATATCCATTGACCAATGGGGATAATTAGCCCTGATTGCTCAGCTAGCGGGATAAAATCTACCGGTGAAATAATCTCACCACCGTGCCGCCAGCGAACCAAGGTTTCAATACCGGTAACGCGATTACTCTGAATATCAAGTTGCGGCTGAAAGACTAAAAACAATTCTTTTTTGGCCACCGCATGGCGAAGTTTATTAATTAACTCACTATTGTGTTGCCTATCTTCTGAGAACTTAGGCTGATAGAGGCAAAAATTATTATGCTCATCTTCGCTAGCTACCGCTAAGGCACTATGGGCACTCTTGATCAAAAAATTTCGATCATCACCATGGGTTGGATAACAACCATAGCCAAAATCCAATTCAACAAAGAACTCACCACAATGAGTTAGCAATGGCTGCTCGGCCACATCACTAACCACTTTGGTGAGTTTTTGCAGCGCTAATGAATTATTACTTTTATTACACAACAAGCCAAATTGACTATCATTAGTTTGATAAAAATAAACACCTACGGGTAATGCTTGAGAAATATTTTTAGCTAAGGCTTTAACTAATGCCTCCGTTGACTCTAGACCTAAGGTGCTCACTTTCTCATCAAAAGCACGAATAGAAAAAATGCCAATAGAGAAGTCTGCTCCGGCTTTAATAGCATTATCAATATCGCGATTAAATTTATATTGGTTAGGTAAATTAGTCCCTTGATTATAAAACGCCAGATGATTCACTTGCTCTTCTGCTAGTTTGCGTTCGGTAACATCTTTAATGTGAATATCATAAGCATCAATATCTTCATGCCAATAGACACTAATCTGTAAGATATGATCATTGAGTACTTGCTCAACAACCATGTTGTGTTCTTGTTGTGAACTCAGCAACTGCCTTAAGGACAAGAAATTACTGGGTAACAAATAGTCGACTTCATTAGCTTGATAGCCCACACAAAGCAGTAGTTTTCCACAAGCGGGGTTAGCAAAGACAACCTCCCCTACATTATTAACACTTAAGATGGGATTAGGATTTTGCTGTGAAAACAGCGCTAAGCGGGTATTTTTTGCTTGGGTCAACATATACTGGCGAATATACCAAGAAATAACCCCAGCAATAAGCACAATCGCCACGCCATAAATAATGACTAACCAACGTGATATAGCCATTTGCGCTAACGTAGCTTGATGACCCTCCTCTACCGTTTGCTTGGTTTGTTGTTCAATAAATTTAAGCGTTGGCAGTAGTTGTCGCCTTACCTTTGAGACTTGCGATAAGATAGCCCGCATTTGATCCCAATTATCTTCGTCAACTTGCATCGCTTGATAAAAATCGTCAAATAAAACAACTATTTTTTGCTGACCTTTAACAATAACAGCCGCTTCACTGGAAAAGCGATCTTGCGATAATATAACCGCTAAGTGCATGTCAAAGGTGTTCATAACTGCTGTAGATGACTGGCGGAAGGTGTCATTATCTTGTGAACGATAATATTCATATATAACCCGCTCTTGCTCACTTAAATCAGCTATTAGTTCATTAATACCGGTCAAAATAGGGATGCGATGACTAACAAGATCTATAGCGTTACTTTTAACATTCTCTGTCGATTGATAAACCACAAAGGATAATGCCAAGCCCATAAAAATGGCAAAGCCTGCTAATAGTGATGCTCTAACTAAATAAGGCTTACTTATTGATGGCATGCTGAGTCCTTGTCCCTTTGAGAATTTCATTGGTTACTAAATTGACAGGTTTTTATAAGGAAAAATTACAGAGAATTAAAAAGATATTTGCAACTTTACCAATATCAATCAGTAAAGGGGTACTGGCAAGGCTATGACTTTGTTTTATGTCCCATCCTAATATACGTTGACCGTAATAATGGAAGGGAGTAGCTTTTATTTTAAAGATGTTCGGACTCTGCCCATGAAATAATGACAAGAACAAGTCAAAATAGAATGATTAACAGTAGCGAAAAGGTCTAAATAAACATACCCTGTTGGGCTAGAAGCTCAAGGCTATATGGAATTGATGCAGTTGAATACCAACGACCAAAAAATATCTGAACAACCAGCGATTATAAAACTGTTATCAAGAATGCCTGAAGAGGTTGCCGACAGTTTCACCGATGAGCAGTTAACCCATTTATTAACGGCGGTAGGCTCACGTGGTTGGGGAAAACATAAAGTAGATTTTAGAGGCACATTTAAACTGCCCTTTTACCAATGGCGATATTATTATGTATTACTTGCTGGTAGGAACTACAGAGAATTAAGCCGGCAAGAAAGACGAATGTCTCTTACAATCACAGCCTTTATATCTAGCCTATTTATAATATTTTCGGCGACACTTGGCTTATTAGTGCTTTATCTGGTGAAATCCGCGCTGGGCATCGACATATTCCCTGGATTTTCCCTGGGTATATGGGATTGGTTTAAAGAAACCGTTTTATAAAAACTTCATCCATTTCACCAATGAAAATGGCTATTTCACCGAGTTAAGCCGGGTTATTCTACTAATCTAGCTAAAGTTATTATTACAATGTTAGCTCTTTAGTCTATTTTTGTAGTGAACAAGTCAAAAACAATACTGGTCGATTTTATCTAACAAACTCAACTAATTGACGAACTGTTTGTGTCAGGTTATTTTACATATAGATATTATTGAAATACAGATACCTACCTGTACCACTGATATAATTAGTTATTATTTAGTTGGCTCGTTTATTGCCTGTAAGCCGTTACGATTTATAAATTATCTTTTTGGCTAACTGACCGTGTTTTTGGCAAGGGATTGAATAGGAATAACAAATGAAATTAAAATTTTTAAACACTGCTCTAACAGGTTTAATCTTGTCTATTAACTGCTTAGTTAATTCTGCCAATGCGGGATTGATTCTATCAAGTTCGACTGATGTGACTATCACAGGTCAAACTAATAGCATGATATTTGATGTCGCTGGCTT
>NZ_JABSOV010000009.1 GCF_013215345.1 Colwellia sp.
TACGCTTAATTATGCGATCCGCACGGCCTTTCGCACGAGGTCTAATACGTTTCATTGTCGGACCATCGTCAACCATAATAGTTTTAACGAATAGTTCATCAATGTCTGCACCTTCATTGTGCTCTGCATTAGCTATTGCTGAGTTAAGTACTTTTTTAACTAAAACAGCAGCTTGTTTGTTGCTGTAAGTTAAAAGTTCTAATGCTTTCTCAACATGCATGCCGCGGATTTGATCCACAACTAAGCGTGCTTTTTGCGCAGAGCCACGGGCAAATTTATGTATAGCTATAGCTTCCATTTAATTTCCCCTATTTCTTCTTCGCTTTCTTATCAACGACATGGCCGCGATAAGTACGAGTTGGTGCAAATTCTCCTAATTTGTGACCGATCATTTCTTCAGTTACAAATACAGGTACGTGTTGGCGGCCATTATGGACAGCGATGGTCAATCCGATCATTGTTGGAATGATCATTGAACGACGGGACCAAGTTTTAATTGGCTTTTTATTCCCGCTTTCCACCGCTTTCTCTACCTTCGTCAACAAGTGCAGGTCAATAAATGGACCTTTCTTGAGGGAACGTGGCATGGTGAATCCTCTATATTAATTAGTACTATTTAGTACGACGACGTACGATAAATTTATCGGTACGCTTGTTTGAACGAGTCTTGTAACCCTTAGTTGGTACACCCCAAGGTGATACCGGATGACGACCGCCNGATGTTTTACCTTCACCACCACCGTGTGGNTGNTCAACNGGGTTCATGGCAACACCACGAACAGTTGGGCGAACACCGCGCCAGCGTGAAGCACCAGCTTTACCAAGTTGGCGAAGCATGTGTTCAGCGTTGCCGATCTCACCTAAAGTAGCACGACAATCTGCTTCTACTTTGCGCATTTCGCCAGAGCGAAGACGTAAAGTAACGTAAGCACCTTCTTTCGCAACTAATTGTGCGTAAGTACCAGCAGCACGTGCGATTTGCGCACCTTTACCTGGTTTAAGTTCGATTGCGTGAATAACACTACCTAACGGTAGGTTACGTAACGGCATAGTGTTACCAGCTTTGATAGGAGCATCTACACCAGACTGGATTGTATCTCCAGCGCTTAAGCCTTTAGGGGCTAGGATGTAACGACGTTCACCATCAGCATATAATACTAATGCGATGTTAGCGCTTCGGTTTGGATCGTATTCTAAACGTTCAATTTTGGCTGGAATGCCATCTTTAAGACGTTTAAAATCGATAATACGATAATGTTGCTTATGACCACCACCAATGTGACGAACCGTAATGCGACCATTATTGTTACGACCACCAGACTTAGACTTAGTGTCTAATAATGGTGCNTAAGGCTTACCTGTNTGAAGCTCTTTGTTTACCACTTTAACTAGGTGACGACGACCCGGAGAAGTAGGTTTACATTTTACTATAGCCATTTTAACTGCTCCTTATGATTCCGCGCCAACGAAGTCGATGTCACTACCTTCTGCAAGAGTAACGTAGGCTTTTTTCCAGTCGTTACGACGACCAAAACGAGCACCGGTACGTTTTACTTTACCCTTAACATTAAGTGTATTAACACCTACAACTGAAACTTCGAAAAGTTTCTCAACTGCTGCTTTGATTTCAGCTTTAGTAGCATCAGTAGTTACTTTGAAAACAACAGTGTTGTTTGCTTCAGCAGCTACAGTCGCTTTTTCAGAAATATTCGGTGCTAAAAGCACTTTTAACAAACGTTCTTCGTTTATCATGCTAAAATCCCCTCAATTTCTTTCACTGCATCAGCAGTCATTAAAACTTTTTCGAAACCAACCAAGCTTACTGGGTCGATTGCTGCAACGTCACGAACGTCAACTTTATATAAGTTGCGTGCTGATAAGAACAAGTTCTCATCCACTTCTTTCGTTACAATCAATACGTCTTTAAGCTCTAAACCTTTTAACTTAGCAACAAGTTCTTTAGTTTTAGGGGTTTCTACCGAAAAATCATTCACTACAATTAGACGATCTTGACGAACTAATTCAGAAAGGATG
>NZ_JABSOV010000090.1 GCF_013215345.1 Colwellia sp.
CAACTATGTCAACCGCTGTATTTGCTATTTCTTCAGCACTAGGCTTTTTGGAATAAACCGTATGGGCATAGTTATGTGCTAAGCCTTCAATGGCTTGCACGGGGTTGTTTTGCGTTAAACATGCTGCCCGAAAGGCACCGGCACTCGAGCCGATTAAATTTAGCTCGGTAGTCCTGTTTTTAAAAAAATCACCAAAAAGGTATTTATCTAAGCCAAACAGGGTAAACCATTTAGGGCCGCCACTAGCGCCTAGAAAGTTAGTAAAGAGCTCTTGTTTAAAGCCTTGTTCTTGTATAGTTTTTAAGGCGTTTTTTCCGGCGTATATCTCTAGCATTGCTGCAAATATCTCATATTTATAATTTTTTAATAGGTTAGCTTAACTGATAGTCTGACGCGCCATGGGCATTAAACAGTGTTTGATAAAGGCGAGTTGCGTAATCATCGGTCATGCCGGCAATATAGTCAGCAATAACTCGCTGTGGGTTTTGCTTGTTATCAAAGGCGAGTTGCCAGCGTTTAGCGCTATTACTTGGCAATAAACGCATAGGGTCAGATGATAGCGCTTCAAAAAGCTCCATCACTATTTGTTGGCCTCTATATTCCAAGCGTTGCAAGCGAGTTAATTTGATGACATAAAAATAAACAAAATCTTTAAAAATTTGCAGTGCTTGAGCTGTCGGTGTTGATAATGTTGCGTTATAGCGAAGTAGTGGCTCAGCAAAGTTTATATCATCTTGTTCATTTAAATCGGTTAGCTTAATCGCGGTAATTAAATAATTGACTAAGCCGCCAATGGCATCTTTTTGTAAGTGATGATGATCACTAAAGAGTTTCTCCGCTAATGTTTTACTGTATTCTTGCAGCCAAGCATCGTCAATTTGTTGCAGCTTGTCTATTACTTCTCGATCAAAATCATTGCGGTTTACTACTTTCGTTACTATGGCGTCTTCGAGATCATGAATACCGTAAGCAATATCGTCGGCGAGCTCCATAATGGAACAATCTAGTGATTTGAATCGAGTTTTATTATGTTTGTTTTTTTCTTTCACACTCATACTTTGGAATAGGTTACGATCCGCTGTTGATAGTGGGGCAAGTACCCAGTCAATAATATCTTCATCGTCGCTATATAACCCTTTGGGTGGATGCCAGTCATCAGCTTTAAGCTGTCGAAAGTTATCGGCACACTCTGGCTTAATAGCCTTGCTCAGCTTTTCCATTAATTGCGGGTATTTCATTAAACCAAGTAGAGTTCTTCGAGTTAAATTCATACCGTAATGTTCACTGAATGTTTCTAAACGCGCCACTATGCGGAGAGTTTGGCCGTTACCCTCGAAGCCACCATGATCTCGCATCATATAATTGAGCGCAACTTCACCACCATGACCAAAAGGCGGATGGCCAATATCATGGGCTAAGCAAATCGTTTCTATTAAGCTATCAGTTTTAGGGAAATGTGCTGCGCATAGCTCAGGGTATTTACCGCGTAATTGTGAGGTAATGCCTGAGCCTATTTGTGCTGCTTCTAATGAATGAGTTAAACGGGTGCGATAAAAGTCACTTTGACCACTACCCATCACTTGGGTTTTTGATTGCAAGCGACGAAAAGAGGCAGAGTGCAATATTCTAGCTCTATCTCGCTGAAAAGGGTCACGGTGATCTTGCTGTCTGTTGGTAACTTTTTTAAGGCGTCTTGCTAACCAAACATCATTCATAGCTATCCTTAGTGAAATTGGGCGAAGTTATGTAAGTTAATTAATCGAATCAAGGTAACTTAACTTACCTCATTTCCTTTGGCATTATTTACTTTACTGATAGTGGTGAAGTATCTTGGTCTGATAAATCCATGGGGCATTATGTTGTTGAAAGAATGGATCCCCAACAATACACCTCGGGAATGTCAGGGGAAATTTCAGGTTACTTAAGAGGTTTTAGGCATTAGCAATAAATATAGCGCGTTTGGGGGCAGGGTAGCCTTCAATAGTTTTGCTATTATCATTAGGGTCGAGAAAGTCTTGTAATGACTCCGTATCTATCCACTCGGTTTTTCTTTGCTCATCTAAAGCAGTGATATCAGTGTTTACTACGCGAACATTACTAAAACCACAACGTTCAAGCCAAGCACACATGGCTTTTTCACTCGGTAAAAACCAGACATTGCGCATTTTGGCATATCGTTCACCAGGCACGAGTACGGTATTTTCATCACCATCAACAATAAGGGTTTCTAAAACTAATTCTCCGCCTTTAACCAGCTGTGCCTTTAATTGATAAAGAAAATCGATTGGCGATCTACGGTGATAAAGTACACCCATAGCAAAAACGGTATCAAAAGCCTTTAGCTCAGGCAGTTGTTCAACACCTAAGGGTAATAAATGTACTTGGTCATCATCTATAAAGTGCTTAATAGCATTAAATTGCATTAAAAATAGTTGTGTAGGGTCTATGCCGACAACAAATTTTGCCCCTGCGCCGCGCATGCGCCATAAATGATAACCACTGCCGCAACCTATGTCTAAGACATACTTACCTGATAAGTCGCTGATATGTTCGCTTAAGCGATCCCACTTAAAATCGCTGCGCCATTCAGTATCAATATGTAAGCCATGAATATGATAAGGTCCTTTTCGCCAAGGCTTAAACTTCTTCATAAGATTTTCAAGGCGTTTAAATTGCCCCTGATCTAAATCACCTAATTCGCCAACCTTAACGGTATTCACTATATCTGTGTTTGAATTAGCTTCTACCACAGGTAATGCATCCAGGGTTTTCTGCCAATGTTTGAATTCACCGTGTAAATTATTTTCATGCCAATGGCTTAACTGTGCTGGTAAGGTATTTAACCAATGGCTTAAACGATTAGTGGCGATTTGTTGGTAAAACTGGTTAAACTGTTTCATAGGTTCTATTTAGTCGTGTGAATGTGGCGTATTTGGTTATTTATCTGCGATTAATGGCACTATTTAATTGCGCTTATTTAATGGCCGTTATTTGAACGCGTTTATTTAATGGCGATAAGCGAGGTGAAGTTAAAGCACTGAAACCATAAAGAGCTATGAGTAAAGCCCGCTTGAGCTAAGCGCTCTTTATGCACATCAAGTGAGTCAGTCAACATGACTTTTTCCAAAGCCGTACGTTTTTGAGCAACTTCTAATTCGCTATAGCCATTATCTCGCTTGAAGTTATGGTGTAATTCAATTAACACCTTATCAATAGCTGGGTCATCGCTGCTAATTTTTTCTGATAGCACCAGTAAACCACCCGGTTTTAAACCTTGCGCTATTTTAGTCAGTAATGCTTGGCGCTGTGATTTTTCTATAAATTGCAAAGTGAAATTTAATACCACCATAGAAGCATTTTCTATCTCGATATCTTGAATATTACCTTCAACAATAGTCACAGGGGTATTACCTTTAAAGGCATCAATATGCATTTTACAGCGTTTGACCATATCAATAGAATTATCAACACCAATAATTTGGCAACCTTCAGCCGTAATTCCTTTACGCATCGCCAGCGTTGCGGCGCCTAGAGAGCAACCGAGATCATAGATATTACTATTATCTTGGACAAACTGTTGGCTAAGTCGTCCTATAGTGTCAATAATAGTGTTATAGCCCGGCACAGACCGAGATATCATGTCGGGGAAAACTTCAACGACTTGGGCATCAAAGGTAAAGTTTTTTACTTGCTTATGTGCTTGTGAGTATATTAAATCGGTATCAGAGTTATGCATAAGCTTTGCTATATTGTCTATTATGTTAAGGTTAGTATCTATACTCTTTATCATTCAAGCACATGTTGCAGGCTTCTTGATTGCTAACGAGTAAATAAAGCTTATTTTAACCGATCTCGTTAGCAACGCTATATCTATAGGGTGTTTTTTTGAATTTTTTTTACAAACAGACCAATCATTTTATTTTAGTTCTCTGGTGTTTAAGCTTTTTTAGCCTAACAACGTTGGCAGCAAAACCTGCCGCAGAGCCTGAAAGCCGGGTAACTCCGTTGTCTGTGGCGATTAAACAACCGCTAACTATTGCTATAAATGAAACCTCCTTTCCTTATCATGCTATTGACGAACAAGGTAATGCCATTGGTCTGATGGCCGATATGTGGCGCTTATGGGCGAAAAAGCAGCAAGTCAACATCCAGTTTGTTATCCTGCCTTGGCTTGAAACACTAAGCCAAGTCGCTAAAGGCAAAGTAGATATTCATGCCGGCTTAACCATTTTAGACTCTCGCCGTAAAACCCTTGCTTTTACCCGCCCGCTTTTTCATGTTTATACTCACCTTTATGTACATCAAAAACTCGATACTGTTGACAGCCTTGCCGATTTAAAACCCTATAGTATTGGCGTTGTTACAGGCTCAGCTCATATCGAGAAATTAAAAAAATACTATCCTGATTTAGCCTTGAAAACCTATGGTAATCGCCATGATTTATACCGAGCAGCGTTAAATAACGAGATTTTAGTTTTTAGTGGTTTAGAAAAACTCGCCGATAACTTCCCTGATTACGATAGTTTACGACAACGTTTCCCGGTACATAAAGTTTTACGCTATCAACAAAGTGACTACGGTGTTGCTGTCGCTAAAAATAATAATGCCTTGCTCAGCTTTATCGAACAAGGTTTTGACAAAATATCAAGACAAGAAAGAGCAGCCATTGAGCGGAAATGGCTAGGTTTAGATAAACAAAAAGACAGTTTGCTAGTGGCATTTTCATCACATTACCCTCCTTATATGGGGGTTAGTCCATCGGGAGAGCCACAAGGGTTACTGATAGATGTATGGCGTTTATGGTCTAAAAATGTCGGCATTAATGTTGAGTTTGTGGCCCGTGATATGGCTGAAGGGTTAGACCTTATTGCCGAGCAAAAAGCGGATGTGCTTTTGGCCTATCCGGATCACGCTAATACTCCTCAAAATACATTGTTTGCCAAACCCATTTATTTATCAAATTCTCAAGTCTTTGTCAGTAAAATCATTAAAGATATTGAAGGAAATAGAATTCACTCCCTCGATCAGTTTTCTCAGCAGTTTTCTCAGCAGTTTAGTCAGCATGTTATAGGTATTTGGCAAGGCTCTACTTTCAGAGAGCAATTTATTGCTCAATACCCACAAATTAATATCCGTGACTTTAGTAGTCTCAGTACTATGATAAATGCTGCAGAGCAAGGTGAAATATCAGGATTTGTCGGACTAGTTGATTTAGTTAATGCCAGATTAGTGCAAAGCAACTTGCAGGCATTTTTCTATCGTTTAGACAGTCCCGTTATTACCTTAAACTTATCGCCGGTAATTCATCAGCAAAATCATAAATTGATGCAAATAATTAACAATGGCTTTAGTGAATTAGATATTAATACCCTTATTCAAATTGAAGACCGCTGGTTAAATGGCAATGCCGGAGAATATTATTATAAACGCAAAGCACAAAAAATTAGGCTAACTGAAGAGGAAACAGCCTTTTTAGCCGCGCGAGAAAAAATTAATTTAGGTATTGTTAAACAATTATCGCCCATTGAATTCATTGATGAACAAGGTGACTTTTCGGGCATTAACCGTGATGTTATTAACTTGATTAAGGACAGAACCAGTATTGACTTTAATTATGTAGCTTTTGATACTTGGCAGCAGTTATATGACGCATTATTAACCGATAAAATAGATATGCTTGGTAGTATCACGCCGACCCCTGAACGTAAAAATCTGATGCTATTTTCTGAAAGCTATTGGCTAATGCCCTGGGTAATGGTGCATCCGCAATATTATGGCCGTAAAACCAAACTTGAAGATTTTTATGGTAAACAAGTGGCTATTGTCAAAGGCTATTATTTAATTACTAACTTACGAAAAAAACATCCCTTAATTACGTTTAAATTAGTGGATAATAGAGAGCAAGCATTAGTTGCATTGCAACAAGAACGTGTTGATGGTTTCATCACCACTATGGCCTCTGCATCACAATTATTGAAGCAAGAAAATATTGTTACCTTGATGATCTCTATGATGGAAGATGTCAGCCTAGATAAAAGTCATTTTGCTATCAACAAACAATTGCCGTTATTGAAGGACATTATCAATAAAGGTCTATTGACGATTACCGAAAAAGAAAAGCAAATCATTTACGATAACTGGTTTACTTTGGCAATAAAAACCGGTCTTGATAAAAATGTCGTCCTGCAAGTTGGCGCGCAAATTGGCGTGATCATTTTGTTAGTGTTGGGCTTTATTATTATTTGGAATAGACGCTTACAAGTTGAAATTAAGCATCGGGAGCAGCTTGAAAAAATAATGAAACATATGGCAACCCATGATGAGTTAACTGGGCTTGCTAATCGGGTGCTATTGAAGGATAGGTTGAGCACGGCGATACAATTTCATCAACGCCAATCCCTTAAAATGGCGGTGTTATTTATCGATTTAGATGGTTTTAAAAATATTAATGATACCCATGGCCATGATGTCGGGGATGAACTATTGCAACAAGTTGCTTTGCGCTTGCAAGGGTGTGTGAGAAGTTCAGATACCGTAGTACGTTTTGGCGGCGATGAATTTGTCTTGTTACTCACCGGATTACATAGTCCCAATGAGGCGGCCTATGTCGCTGAAAAAGTATTAAAACTGATGCAAAAAGAGTTTGAACTTGCTAAAAGAGAGGCAAACATTAAGGCTTTTATCGGCTGTAGCATAGGTATTGCCATGTATCCTGCGGATGGTGATAATGATACAGACCTACTCAAAATAGCTGATACCATGATGTACAAGGTAAAAGCTGCCGGTAAAAATCACTATCTTTTTAATTAGTCTTTACCAACATAGCTTTAAAGAAAAAAAGAATAACCACCGATACATTTCAAATAAAGAGCAGCAGCAGGTTATATGCTCCATGCATAACCTAAGTGACCTACATCCATGTAGGCCTCGCTTCGCGCTGCACAGAGGAAGTGATTTTAAAATACAATTTCCTCATTATTTTCTTCTTTAGTATCTTTCTCTTCTCGGTGTAGCGAAGCCTCACTCTCTAGGAATAATAGCTCTGTGGTGAATTTCCTCTGGTTCGGTTGAGTTATTAAAGACATTAAATATCTACCACCAAGGTCACAGAGAAAGTGATCATTGTGAGTTTAAAATATTTTTGTTGTGCCTTTAATTAGTGCATCTGCCTGTTCTAGGTGACATTAACAATCTTTGCTTTATAATATGGCAAAAATTATCCTAACAAGCGCTAGTTAGCGTTTGTTAATAAATTGAATTGGTATAGGGCAAAATACATGCGCAGTCTTTATTGTGGTGAAGTAAACGAGTCTCACATCGGGCAAGAAATAACTTTATGTGGTTGGGTTAACAAACGTCGTGATTTAGGCGCTGTGATCTTTTTAGATTTACGTGACCGTGAAGGCCTTGTACAAGTTGTTTATGATCCAGATTTACCTGAAGTAATCAAAAAAGCGAATACCTTACGCAATGAGTTTTGTGTACAAATTCGAGGAAAAGTTCGCGCTCGCCCTGAAGGTCAAGTAAATAAAGGCATGAAAACTGGTGGTATTGAAGTACTTGGCTTAGAACTTACCATTTTAAATAAGTCGGCACCATTGCCATTAGATTCAAATCAAACTAACTCAGAAGAGTTAAGATTAAAGTATCGTTACCTTGATTTACGTCGTGTTGAAATGACCGAACGTTTACGTTTTCGCGCGAAAGTTACTTCAGCAGTACGCAGCTCACTAGAAGCTCAAGGTTTCTTAGATATTGAAACACCTATTCTTACTGCGGCAACACCTGAAGGTGCTCGTGATTATTTAGTACCAAGTCGTACGCATAAAGGTCAATTTTTTGCTTTACCACAATCACCACAATTATTTAAACAATTGTTAATGATGTCAGGTATGGAACGTTACTATCAAATCGTTAAATGTTTCCGTGATGAAGATTTACGTGCTGACAGACAGCCAGAGTTCACTCAAATAGATATTGAGACCTCGTTCATGAGTAGTGATCAGGTTATGGCTATTACCGAAACTATGATCCGTGATTTGTTTAAAACCATGTTAGATGTTGACTTAGGTGACTTCCCACGTATGTCTTACCACGAGGCAATGACTCGCTTTGGTAGTGATAAACCTGATTTACGTAATCCATTAGAGCTAGTTGATGTTGCTGATATTTTAAAAGATGTAGAATTTAAAGTATTTTCAGGACCGGCTAACGATGACAAAGGTCGTGTGGCTGTCATTTGTTTACCACAAGGTGCAGCTAAGTTCTCACGTAAGGGTCTTGACGATTTAACTAAATTTGTTGGTATTTACGGCGCCAAAGGCATGCCTTGGTTAAAAGTTAATGATATTGATGCAGCATTGGCAACGGGCCTTGACGGTTTACAGTCGCCAATATTAAAATTCTTATCAAGTGACGAAGCGATAGCCTTATTAAAACGTGTTAACGCCAAAACAGGCGATATCATCTTCTTCGGTTCAGACAAGTATAATGTTGTTACTGAATCTTTAGGCGCACTTCGTCTTAAACTGGGTGAAGATCTTGACTTATTGCAAGGTGAGTGGAAACCACTATGGGTTGTTGACTTCCCAATGTTTGAAGAAGTTGATGGCGGAATGCACGCTATTCATCATCCATTTACCGCACCAACTAATTTAACCGCAGAAGAGTTAGAAGCCAATCCTGTGGGCGCATTATCAGATGCCTATGATATGGTGTTAAATGGTTGTGAACTTGGTGGTGGCTCGGTACGTATCCACAAGCAAGATATGCAAGCATCGGTCTTTAGAATTTTAGGCATCAGTGATAAAGAAGCACAAGAAAAATTTGGCTTCTTACTAGAAGCGCTTCAATATGGTGCGCCGCCACATGCTGGTTTAGCGTTTGGTTTAGACCGTCTTGTTATGTTAATGACAGGTGCAAGTTCAATCCGTGAGGTTATGGCTTTTCCTAAAACCACTACCGCCGCTTGTCCATTAACCAATGCACCAGGTAAAGCGAATCCTGAGCAATTAAAAGAGCTAGGTATAGCAACAATCGTTGAAGAAAAGAAAGAACAAGCTTCACAAGAGTAATAGCTTTAACTATTAATTCTGTACTGAATTACTAATAAAAAGCGTATTGAGGGTTTTCCATCAATACGCTTTTTTCATACCCAAGCCACCTCAAAGTGCAGGATTCAGCTGGAATTAGAAACGCGTTTAGGCAAGGCATTGATTGAAGGCAATAGTTATTCAGGATAATTGCTCCTGCATTCTCTATTAAGCTGCATCCATGCAGCGCTATTGTCGAAGTCAATAACGCAGCGTAAAGCGTTTATAAACCAGCCATTGTGAGACGTCTGAGCAAATCACGTTCATCGTTGTATAGTTCATTAAGGGAACAACCATTAATGAAATACACGCCTTGAACATGAATCGTTCAGGCGTCCTGAAACGAGAATTTTGAAGTCGCTTGGGTATATACACTCAGTTTGTTCAGCCTCTTTCAGATTTTAAGGTATTAAATGACAATTATATTAGGCATTGACCCAGGTTCCCGTTTTACTGGCTATGGCGTTATCAAACAAGAAAATAGACAGCTTACGTATCTGGGCAGTGGTTGTATTAAGGCATTAAGTCAGGGCGAGGATTTAGCGTCACGGTTACAAACTATCTTTGCCGGTGTTTCTGAGATAATTATTCAATTTAAGCCGGATATGTTTGCCATTGAACAAGTTTTTATGGGGGTAAACCCTGGCGGCGCGCTGAAACTTGGCCAAGCACGTGGTGCTGCCATTGTTGCCGCAACCAATACCGGTTTAACCATTAGTGAGTATTCAGCAAGGCAAATAAAACAAGCGGTAGTGGGTACAGGTGCGGCAGACAAAGCTCAAGTGCAGCATATGGTAAAAACTATCTTAAAGTTGCCTGGTACGCCACAAGCTGATGCTGCGGATGCCTTAGCCGTTGCATTATGTCATGCGCATAGCCATACCACTATTGCTAGATTAGCCGGCCAAGCCAGTAAAACGGTGCGAGGGCGGTTACGCTAATTCATTTTTCATAAGTCATCACCACCGAGAATATAGAGGCAGCTTCGCGCTGCACAGAGCAAGTCATTTTCAATTGTAATCAGTTAATCAGCATCTTTACTGTATAAATATATAGTGTTAGTATCTATTTTATAAATAATAGCTTTTGGTACTTGTTGTGATTGGTCGTTTACGTGGCACTCTTGTCGAAAAAAATCTCCCTGAAATATTAATTGAATGTGCTGGCGTTGGTTATGAAGTTACTATGCCAATGACCAGTATTTATGCCTTACCAGAGCTTGACCAACAAGCAATTATCTATATTCACTTTGTTGTGCGTGAAGATGCGCAATTGCTTTATGGTTTTGTTAATAAAGTTGAGCGTAAGCTATTTCGTTTATTGATTAAGGTTAACGGTGTTGGTCCAAAATTGGCGCTAGCGGTCTTATCTAACATGTCTGCGGATCAATTTGTTAATTGTGTTCGTCACGATGATATTACTGCCATTGTAAAAATCCCCGGTGTCGGCAAAAAAACCGCTGAACGTTTACTTATTGAAATGCGTGATCGCCTAAAAGATTGGCAGGCACAACAACCTGTGCACTTAGTCAGCAATGATGGCGGTATGCCAGAACAACTTTCTGCTGATTTGAGTCAAGATACTACTTTTATCAGTGATAACAAAGGCGATGCTATTGATGCCTTGTTATCGCTTGGTTATAAACAAGTACAAGCGGATAAAGCGGTTAAATCGGTATATAATCGCGGCATGTCTAGCGAAGATATTATTCGCGATGCGTTGAAGTCAATGGTGTAACATCATTTCCATGACGTCTTAATCACATTTTAGAATTTAGGTAACCTATGATAGAAGCAGACCGCTTAATTGAACCCGTAGCTAGCGTTGAAGATGAAAGGGTTGATCGCGCCATACGCCCTAAAATGCTACAAGACTATACAGGTCAAGAGCATGTTAAAGCACAAATGGAAATATTTATTCCGGCTGCTAAAAATCGTGGCGAGCCGTTGGATCACTTACTTATATTTGGACCGCCGGGTTTAGGTAAAACGACCTTAGCCAATATTGTTGCCAATGAAATGGGCGTCAATATTCGCACCACTTCAGGTCCCGTTTTGGAAAAAGCTGGTGATTTAGCTGCACTTCTGACAAATTTAGAAGAAAATGACATTCTATTTATCGATGAAATTCATCGTTTAAGCCCTGTGGTTGAAGAAATATTATATCCTGCAATGGAAGACTATCAATTAGATATTATGATTGGTGAAGGGCCTGCTGCTCGCTCGATTAAATTAGATTTACCGGCATTTACCCTTATTGGTGCTACAACTCGTGCGGGCGCATTAACGTCACCGCTGCGTGATCGTTTTGGCATAGTGCAGCGCTTAGAATTTTATAATGTTGCTGAGTTATCCACTATTGTTAGCCGCTCGGCGCACTTTTTGAATTTAACCATAGACGAGCAGGGCGCATTTGAAGTCGCACGTCGCTCTCGTGGTACCCCTCGTATCGCTAACCGTTTATTACGTCGTGTACGTGATTATGCCGATGTAAAATCAAACGGTATAGTGAATCAAGAAACTGCCGCTGCCGCGTTGGATATGTTAGAAGTTGACAGTGAAGGTTTTGATCTCATGGATAGAAAGTTACTGCACGCAATTATTGATAAGTTTATGGGTGGACCTGTTGGCTTAGATAACGTTGCTGCTGCCATAGGCGAAGAGCGGGAAACCATTGAAGATGTGCTAGAGCCTTTTTTAATTCAACAAGGTTTTTTGCAGCGTACCCCACGCGGTCGTATCGCCACTGACAGAGCTTACCAGCATTTTGGCCTTACCAAAGAGCCAACTGAATAGCTGCTAAAGCTACCTAAGCAAGTAATATCACTTATAAAAAATGCCAGCATATTGCTGGCATTTTATTTTTTAAGCAGGGTACTTTTGCTAAATAAATACTTTGTGCCCAATTAACGGTGTGGTCGACTTCTCCAGGCTTTAATGGTTTGGTAACGCCATAAGGCTTGAATACCAAAATAGCCTAAAATAGAAAAACTAACGGCTAGTACGCCACAGCCAACTAAAAATGCCGGCCCTATGGTTGATAAACTATCAATGACCCATTGCCAACTTGCTTGAAAAGCAAACTCTTGCTCTGGCACGGCTAAAACCCAAGTACCCACTAAGTAGCAGGCATAAAAAATAAACGGCATGGTCAGCGGATTTGTCAGCCATACTAAAGCGATGGCTAAGGGTAAGTTAGCATGGAAAAGAATGGCAGCACCGGCTGCTAAGACCATTTGAAAAGGCACTGGAATAAAAGCAAAGAATAATCCAACAGCGAACGCTTTAGCGACCGAGTGCCGATTTAAATGCCAAAGGTTGGCATTGTGTAGTAAGTTGCCGAAAATCTTTAGGTACTTATTTTCTTTTATTGTTTGATGATCTGGCATCATACGTTTAATGGTTTTTTTGGGCATATACTTCTACAGGTCCCTTGATCAAAAGTGAGTGTGGTAATTAATTTTATTATTATATTTACTTGCTAAGTATAGCAATCGTTAATGTCAGCAAGTCACTAGCACGAGAATTTAATCGCAAAAAATAAAAGGACTTTTTATCACTATGGATTGGTGGTTACTGACATTTTTTCTTGGTGCTATATTGTCCCTATTTTTGCCGGAAGTGCCAGCGATTTATCAGCTATTTTTACTTCTTTGTCTGGCTATTGGCTTTTACACAAAGAATAAATTACGTTATAGCGCTGGAATATGCTTTGGTGCCTTGTGGATCTTGACGCAAGCTTACCTTTATCAGCATCAATTACCAATCGATTTTATAGATAAAATGCAAAGAAAACAGCTTCTTGTTGTTGAAGGTCAGGTGCTTACTTTACAAGTTATGCAAGTTCAACCCACTACTACTTTGAATAAAGGCGAAATTGGCAACGTCGTTGCAAAAGAACACCAGGAAACTAAGCGATTTAACTTTCTTGTTAGCAAAGTAAATCAACAGCAGCTTAGCAAGCCATTTATTATCCGGCTAAGTTGGCAGAAAGCGAGTTTAGCTGTCGCTCAAGGGCAAAGGCTATACCTTAACGTTAAGCTCAAGCCTGCACACGGTTTAGCCAATATAGGCACATTTAATTACTTAAGTTGGCTCAAGTCACATAATATTGTTGCCACCGGCTATGTAATTAACCCAAGAAAAAAGCCTAAGGAAAACTTAAATAGTCTAGCTAAGGGGAATAGTTTAGCTGAAGTAAACAGCTTAAAGAAAGTATCGACTGAACGTAAAAAAAACCGACTTCTTATAGAAACGAGTACTATCAGGCAACAACTCTTTGCTCAATACCAAAAGCTAGCACCTAAACATACACTAAGCCCTATTTTATTTGCACTAGCTTTTGGTGAGCGAAGCTTACTTGATCCCGCGCACTGGCAAGTATTACAAGCGACGGGTACCAGCCATCTAATTGCCATTTCTGGTTTACATATTGGCTTACTCGCCGGTAGTGCGTTTTTTATGGCGATGTTATTTTTAAAAAATTTACCATTAACAAACCCTCGCTGGCAAGGGCTAAATATTCGTTATTTTGCTATTGCCATAAGTGTGTTGCTGGCGACTAGCTATGCCTATTTAGCGGGATTTTCATTACCAACACAGCGCGCTTTGGTGATGTTAAACCTGTACTGGTTCAGTCGTTTAGCAGGGATAAAATTATCCTCTAAACGTCTAGTTTTATTAACGATATTTGCCTTATTGATGTTCAGTCCCTTTAGCTTATTAACGGCAAGCTTTTGGTTATCTTTTTATGCTGTGGCTATTATCTTTGTCACGTTGTGGCGATTTAGCTCATGGTTAGCTATGGGGTCATCAGTTTGGCGGTTTTTTAAAGGGCTTTTTATTATTCAAGTCGCACTTACAGTTATGTTAATGCCTATTAGTGCATTCTTTTTTCAGCAGATATCCTTGGTGAGTTTACTGGCCAATATTATTGCCGTGCCTTGGATGAGTGCTATTAGCATACCTAGTGCGCTGCTATCAGTCTTGCTGATGCCATTAAATGAGCAATTAGCACAATGGTCTATGATGATCTCGCTGCAATCGTTAAGCTGGCTTTGGTTTTATTTAGAACTGCTTAGCAAACAGAATCATGCCATTATTTCTTTATCAATGGTGCAACAAACTCTGGTCTTAATCATTGGTGTATTTATTTTTGTTCTGTTTTACCTCGCACCCTTTTATTGGTCTAGGCGAGTCAAGCAGGGCGTTTTTATCTTACTTATTTCTATGCCTATGTTAGGTTTTTTAGGTTTAGTACTGAAAGATCCGCATGATCAAAATAGTGATGTTGCCTCCAAAGCGGAGCATAACTTTACTCCATGGCAAGTGGTATTTTTTGATGTCGGTCAGGGCTTATCAGTGTTAGTGAAACGTAATAAGCATGCAATTTTATATGATACTGGCGCGGCTTACCCCAGTGGTTTTACGCTTAGTGAGGCGGTGATACTGCCATATTTGCAATATTCAGCTATCGAGCAGCTTGATAAGGTGATCTTAAGTCATAGTGATAACGACCATGCTGGCGGTATAAAAAGTCTGCTAGTTAATATAATCATTAATGAAATTATCAGTAATGATGAAAGCATCTTTAAGGCAACAGATACAACGAGTATTAAACCGACTCTCACTAAGCCACCTATCTCTATTCTCACTAATCTGCCTAGAAGTAATCCATCACTGACAGCTTGCTTGCCAGAACGCAGTTTTACCTGGCAAGGTTTAAGCTTTGATATTTTATGGCCTTTGGCACAAAAATCTGCTGAGGATAGCGTTAGTCAGGGTAAGGAAAGAAATATTGGCAAGCAAAAAAATGATGATTCCTGTGTCATTTTAATCAGTGACTCTCAGGGAAATAAACTCTTGTTGACCGGAGATATTTCCTCGAAAGTGGAGCGGCAATTACTACGGCTTTATCCTCAGCTTAGTGTTGATATCTTACAAGTACCGCACCATGGCTCTAAAACATCATCGAGTCAGGCATTTCTTCGTCAGTTATCCCCTGAAATAGCCTTAGTCAGTGCCGGTTATTTAAACCGTTGGTATATGCCAGTAGCAGCGGTTAGGCGGCGTTATCATGACGAAAACATTCAATTATTAAATAGTGCCGAGCTGGGGCAAGTAATTATTACCTTTGATGAAAGTGGCATCAGCAGGCAAACTTATGTGCAAGACCTACGCCCTTTTTGGTTTAGCCACTAGGATCATTAGGTAATAGCCTTTAAATAAGTACCTCGGCTTATCGTTTTTGCTATGTACTAACTTTGTTATTGTTCTGCTTATAGTTTTTGTTGGTTGTCTGGCCGATTCACGGTAAAATACTATTTCGTCACTGTAAGTATCGACAATGTAAGCATGATAAAAGTATCAATTGTTATACCAAACGAATAAATATATCGACCAACTTAGAACTTCAGTAGCGAGCTTAGAACAAACAAAATGAGTTAAACATAGTTACTCTATATTTCATTCGTTTTGTGAAGTTATCAGTTTG
>NZ_JABSOV010000091.1:0-11195 GCF_013215345.1 Colwellia sp.
GAAAGCTAAATAAATAAATAAACAGCTTAATAAGGGTAATGGGGTAAATACTGATACTAAGATACTGGTGATAAAGCCCCAAACGGTGGTGTAATCACGCCAACCACTGAGCATATTATCGGCTTGATGACCCGATAGTATATAGAAATTTTTCGACAGATTAGGCCTAGTGGCAAAGTCTTGTCCCACGGCTAATACTAAAAAATCACCGGGTTGCAGCACTATATCACCCAGTTTTCCCGATAAAGCACCACCTTCTCTGCGCACAGCCACTACCGCGGCATCAAAGCGAGCACGAAAACCGGCTTTTTTTAAGGTTTTTCCGGCAATGGTAGAATCGGCTTTAACCAAAACCTCGGTTAAGTTATCACGCAACAAATTCTCTCGCAGTAAATTACCTTGCTCAGCATATAAATTCAAGCCATCGAACTGCTGTAAAGTCAGCACTTTTGAGATATCACCACTGAAAATAAGCTTATCACTGGCTTGTACACATTCTTCCGGGCAAACGGGGGAAATTAATCGTCCTTGACGGACTATTTCTACTAAAAATAACGAGTCTAAATTTCTCAGACCATTTTCTTCAATACTTTTACCTATTAAGCTTGAAGACTTTGCTACTTCGGCTTCGAGTAAATAGTCATTGGTCGCTAAATCATCATCAACCAAGTTAGGTAAAGAGCGGCTGCGCAGTAAAATAACAAAAAGACATAAGACAAAAGCCGATAAACCAATTAAGGTAAAATCAAAAAAACCGAAACCTTGATGGCCCTGTTTAATCAATAAGCTATTAACAATAAGGTTAGTTGATGTGCCAACTAGGGTTAACGTGCCGCCTAAAATAGCGGCATAAGAAAGTGGTAATAATAACTTGCCGGCATTAATCAGCTTGTTTTTTTTCACTGTATTGATAAGTGTTGCCACCACAGCCGTATTACTCATAATCGCTGACGCTAAGGCTGTACCGAGTAATAAGCGAAAGGTAGACTTTACTTTAGAGCCGTTAAAAACCCCTGCGGATAAGCGCCTTAAAATACTGGTGCGTTCAAAGGCGAAAGAACATAACACCAGTAGTACCAGCGTTACTAGACCGGGATTGACCGCATTGCTAAGAATGTCATCAACACTGACAAACGACAGTGCTAAACACAACAATACCGTCACCGAGAAAACGCGTTCGGGTACTTGGCTGTATTTAACTAAGCTGATAAAGGTGGCAACAAAAACACCTATCATCAACCACTGCTCTATTGTCATTTTTATCCTAAATATTAACCATTAAAACTTAATCAAAACATCTTATAAAAACTAACTATCAAATAGTTATTTAGTGATGTCGCGTGCACCCCAGTGTGGGAACTGCTTGCGAACTAATGCATTTAACTCTAATTCAAAGCTTGAATATTCATGAGTTTGCTCATCAATAGCATGATTAATCATGCCTGCGCCGACAGTGACGTTGCTTAATCTATCGATGATGATAAAAGCACCCGTAGCTCGATTGTCTCCATAAGCATCAAAATGTAAGGTTTCGCTGGTAACAAAGTTAACGATACCTATGTCATTAATTACCAATTGAGCGCTAGGCAACTTTTCCATGGTATTAACGTCATACTTGCTATCAATACTTTGTGCATGACCGGTAGTCATTTTACTGCCGTGTTTGATATAGTATTCACGACCAGGCTCAAGTTCATTGTCATGCATCCATACCACGGTTGCACTAAACTCTTTTGATGAAATAGGTAAACACCCTTTTTTCACAATGGTTTCGCCGCGACTGATATCAATTTCATCTTCAAGGGTTAGCGTAACCGCCATACCTTTATCCGCACGTTCTAAATTACCATCAAAAGTAACGATTTCTTTAATCACACTTTCTTTACCTGATGGCAAAGCAACGATTGTATCGCCAACGAGTACATGACCAGAAGCAACCGTGCCAGCAAAACCACGAAAGTCGAGATTTGGACGGTTAACCAGTTGTACTTGATAACGAAATTGCGTGAACTCTTCTTGTGTCTTAACATCTATGGTATTAAGCAATTTCATCAAAGTAGCGCCTGGATACCAAGGCATATTTTCACTTTCTTCAACAACATTATCGCCATTTAACGCTGACATAGGGATAAAGCGTACATCCGTAAATTCAAGTGACTCGGTAAATTCACGGTACTCTTTTTTAATCGCTTGATAGCGCTCCTGAGAATAGTCAACCAAGTCCATTTTATTGACGGCCACAATAATGTGTTTAATACCTAGCAACGAACAAATAAATGAGTGACGACGGGTTTGCACCTGCACACCATAACGAGCATCAATCAAGATAATGGCGATATCACAGGTTGACGCACCGGTCGCCATATTACGGGTATATTGCTCATGACCTGGGGTGTCGGCGATAATAAACTTACGTTTATCGGTGGAGAAATAACGATAAGCAACATCAATGGTAATGCCCTGCTCACACTCAGACTGCAAGCCATCAACTAATAACGCTAAATCAATGGAATCACCGGTGGTACCTGATTTTTTTGAATCTTTTTCAATGGCGGCTAGCTGATCTTCAAAGATCATCTTTGAATCATGAAGTAAACGACCAATTAAGGTGCTTTTGCCATCATCGACACTACCACAGGTTAAGAAACGTACTAACTCTTTGTTTTCATGTTGCTTTAAATAAGCTTGAATATCTTCTTCGATTAAGTCTGATTGGTGACTCATAAGTTCTTCCTTCGGAAATTTTTCATCAATGTTTATTAAATAAAGGTGCTATAAAGTAAATGCTAGGTTGAGCGTTTAATACTTAGAAATAGCCTTCCATTTTCTTCTTCTCCATTGAACCAGCGCTATCGTGATCTATCACTCGCCCTTGACGTTCAGAGGTTTTGGTTAATAACATTTCTTGAATAATTTCAGGTAAGGTATCCGCTGTTGACTCAACAGCGCCCGTTAACGGGTAACAACCTAGCGTTCTAAAACGCACACTCTTCATTTGAACTTCTTCATCTTCACCAATCGGCATACGATCATCGTCAACCATGATCAAAGTGCCATCACGTTCCACTACCGGACGTTCTTTGGCTAAATAAAGTGGCACAATCGGAATACTTTCTAAGTAGATGTACTGCCAAATATCAAGTTCAGTCCAGTTAGATAACGGGAAAACACGGATACTTTCACCTTTATGTACTTTACCATTGTAGATATTCCACAATTCTGGCCGCTGATTTTTTGGATCCCAACGATGGTTTTCATCACGGAACGAGTAAACGCGCTCTTTAGCACGTGATTTCTCTTCATCGCGACGAGCGCCACCAAAAGCAGCATCAAAACCGTATTTGTTTAGTGCTTGTTTTAAGCCTTGAGTTTTCATTACATCAGTATGGGTAGCACTACCGTGAGTAAAGGGTCCCATGCCCATGGCCATGCCTTCTGGGTTTTGATGCACAAGTAATTCAAAGCCATACTCTTTCGCTATTTTATCGCGAAAGGCTATCATTTCTTTAAATTTCCAGTTGGTATCAACATGTAATAATGGGAAAGGAATTTTACCCGGCGCAAAGGCTTTTCGAGCAAGATGAAGTAATACTGCCGAGTCTTTACCGACAGAGTACAACATCACGGGATTATCAAATTCAGCCGCTACCTCACGAAAAATATGGATAGACTCGGCTTCAAGCTTTTTTAAATGGGTTAAATTCATTGCTAATACAAACTTTATGAAAAATTAATAAGCCTATAATGCCATAAAGAGAATTATTTTCCATATAACAAACGCATTCGATATAACTAAAAGTAATAACGAGCTTGGTGTTTTATACCCTTTGCCGATGAAAGCTGCGCTAAATCAATTGTTGCCGCTAATAAGTTAGCGCTAAATAGTGTAGAAAATAAAAAAGTCAGCCTAGGCTGACTTATAAAAACGCTTTCACTGTCGGTGTTAAGAACAGAGATTAAATGCTGCGGTTAAATACGGTTATTAAATAGTTAAGCGCGATTTATTAACATTCACTGTCTTTTCACCAATACCACTGACCTTAGTTAGCTCATCAATGGATTTAAAACCACCAAACTGCTGGCGATAAACAATGATGGCTCGAGCCTTAGTATGCCCGATGCCTTTTAAACTGAGCAACTGATCAAAAGTTGACTTATTAATATTAACAATGGCTTGCTGCTGGACAACCTCTACTTTAGCCAAAGATGTTGAGGAAACCTCTTTAGCATGGCTGACGACCGTGCTTATTGACAAGAGTAAAGCTAATGATGCAGTAAATAATGCTCTAGAAAGTACTTTTAATTGCTTCTTCATATATTTCTTCCTTGATATAAATTATAGAGATGAATGCCATTTAACATTTTGGCGGTAAAGCTAGTAAGCAACTAGCTCAGCTAGCACCTTACTAGTTTTAGTTGCCAAGCTTACTAAAGTCAAAAATAAATTAGGGGTAAGACCACAAAAACAACGAAGATTTTATCGATAAAAATTACCCTGGCCAAATTAGCACACCCCATTAACTTGATACTTGACCAAGACCATTACTGCAAATGATAATCATTATCATTGCTAACTTTATGCTTAACTGCTAGCATCCGTTTATCTCTTTACGCTCCTTAAAAAGGATAGATATATGGCACGCATTATTTACCCGCTTATATTGGCTGTGCTACTAACCAGCACAACTATGGCAATGGCTCAGCCGACTAAAAAATTTAAAGTACTCACTAGCTTTACTATTATTGCCGATATAGCAAAAAACATCGCGGGTGACGCAGCTCAAGTAGAGTCGATGACTAAAGCCAATGCCGAAATTCATAATTATCAGGTAACCCCGAGTGATATCCGCCGAGCCCACAATGCTGATCTACTGCTATACAATGGTTTAAATCTAGAACGTTGGTTTGAAAAGTTTTTTAATAACTTAGCTGACATTCCTAGAGAAGTAGTTAGTAAAAACATCACCCCGTTAGGCATTGGTTTAGGCCCTTATAAAGGCAAACCAAATCCTCACGCTTGGATGTCTGCTGACAATGCCATCATTTATATTGACAATATCCGCGCAGCATTAGTTAAACACGACCCCAAAAATACCGATACTTATAATAGAAATGCCAAGTTCTACACCGCCAAGTTACAAGCAGAGTTGGCTCCTTTAAAACAACAACTGGCACGTATTCCAGCAGAGCAGCGTTGGTTAGTGACCAGTGAAGGAGCCTTTAGTTACTTGGCTCGAGATTATCAATTAAAAGAACTGTATTTATGGCCGATTAATGCCGATGCCCAAGGTACGCCACAGCAAATAAGGCAAGTAATAGATAAAATCAAAGCTAATAACATCAACACGATATTTAGTGAAAGTACTGTCTCCGCTAAACCGGCGCAACAAGTGGCTAGGGCTACTAACATACACTACGGTGGCGTGCTTTATGTCGACTCATTAAGCAATCAACAAGGTCCTGTCCCCAGCTATATAGAGCTGCTTAAAGTAACTTTAACGACTATCAGCCTAGGGTTACAGCAGCAATGAAAGGTTTAGAGGTTAATAATATTAGTGTCAGCTACAACAATGGTCATTGTGCATTATCAAATGCCAGCTTCAGTTTACCCATGGGCTCTATTACTGCATTAGTGGGTATTAATGGCAGCGGTAAATCAACTATGTTCAAAGCCATTATGGGCTTTGTCTCTCTTAGCCAAGGTAATGTAGAAATATTAGGGCTAACGGTTAAAAAAGCTTTAAAAGCAATCTAGTTGCTTATGTGCCACAAAGTGAAGAAATTGATTGGAATTTTCCTATATTGGTTGAAGACGTGGTTATGATGGGTCGCTACGGTCATATGAATATGTTTAGGCAAGCCAAAGAAAATGATCACCGGCAAGTCGAGCAAGCCTTAGCTCGCGTTAATATGAGTAACTATCGTTACCGCCAAATCAACGAGCTCTCTGGAGGCCAGAAAAAACGAATTTTCCTCGCCAGGGCACTAGCCCAAGAAAGTCAGGTTATTTTACTTGATGAACCCTTCACCGGCATAGATGTACAAACCGAAGAGCAAATAATGGCCTTGCTTAGAGGTCTTCGTGCAGAGGGTAAAATATTGTTGGTATCAACGCATAATTTAGGCAGTGTTCCTGAGTTTTGCGATAGAACGGTATTCATAAACAAAACCATTTTGGCGCAAGGTGAAACCAAGCAGGTTTTTACCAAAGAAAACCTGCAAAAAACCTTTGGTGGTGTATTACGTCATTTTGTCTTAGCCGGTGAAACTCTGCATAAAGATGATGATGCCAGGCAAGTGACTATTTTATCAGATGATGAACGCCCAGTAGTGCTTTACGGTGAACAAAATAACAGTAAATTAAGCAGCAATGTCGATACTGCTAGTGAGGTTGCTAAGTAATGATTGCTGAGCTACTTAGCCCCTTTAGTTATGATTATATGGTTACCGCTATGCTGGTCAGTGCCTTAATTGGTGGAGTTTGCGCCTTTTTATCGGTGTATCTAATGTTAAAAGGCTGGTCGCTGATAGGTGATGCACTCTCTCACTCTATCGTACCCGGTGTTGCTGGTGCCTATATGTTAGGGCTGCCCTTTGCGCTTGGTGCGTTTTTCTCCGGTGGTTTAGCGGCAACCACCATGTTATTTCTACAGCAAAAATCTAAATTGAAGGTAGATGCTATTATCGGCTTGATCTTCACCTCCTTTTTTGGACTTGGGCTATTTATGGTGTCCATCTCGCCAAGCTCAGTCAATATTCAAACCATAGTGCTAGGCAATATCTTAGCCATAACCCCACAAGATACCCTACAGTTAGTGTTAATAGGTGGTATTTCTTTGGCCATTTTATTAGTGAAGTGGAAAGACTTAATGGTGGTTTTCTTTGACGAACACCATGCCCGTAGCATTGGCTTAAACCCAGTAGCACTTAAAATACTGTTCTTTACTTTACTCAGTGCCTCGACCGTTGCCGCATTGCAAACCGTCGGTGCCTTTTTAGTAATCGCTATGGTAGTGACTCCCGGGGCAACCGCCTACTTACTCAGCGACCGCTTTGCCAATGTACTTAAATTGAGTGTCGCTATCGGTACTAGCAGCGCATTTTTTGGTGCATATTTAAGTTACTTCATTGATGGCGCAACGGGCGGCGTTATTGTGTTATTACAGGCAATTATCTTTCTATTAGCTTTCGTTTTTGCCCCTAAATATGGTTTGCTCGCCAGCAAGAAAAAAAAGAGCTTAAACATAAGCGAAGCTACATTAAGTAATAATAACGAAAAGAAAGATAAAGAGGTTAAAAATGTCCTTGTTTGATCCCCTTTTCACCAGTGCATGGTTAGTATTATTATTAGAGCCTTTGCAATTTACCTTTATGCAGCAAGCTTTCGCATTAGTGATACTGATAGCGATACCAACTGCCCTGCTCTCTTGCTTTTTAGTACTTAAAGGCTGGTCATTGATGGGCGACGCTATTTCTCATTCCATCTTACCTGGGGTTGTTATCGCTTATATCATGGCAATTCCCTATGCCATTGGCGCCTTTATTGCCGGAATTTTTTGTGCGTTAGCCACTGGCTATATTAAGGATCATACGCGTTTAAAAGAAGATACGGTAATGGGGGTGGTATTTTCCAGCCTATTCGCCTTAGGCTTAGTGATGATGAGTAAAATTGAAACGGGTGTGCATCTTGACCATATTTTATTTGGTGATCTTTTAGGGCTGAGTTGGGAAAACATTATCGAATCCGCAGTCATATCAATCGCGGTGATTGGCTTTATCTTAGTTAAAGGTAGAGATCTAGTGGTTTATGTCTTTGATCACCAACATGCAAAAGCTATTGGTTTATCGGTAAAGTTTTTACATTACAGTTTACTGGTCACTTTATCTCTGACTATCGTAGCCTCATTAAAAGTCGTTGGTATGATCCTAGTAATTTCTTTACTCATAGCACCTGGTGCTATTGCATTCTTACTGACTAATCACTTTAACCGCATGCTTTATTTATCGGTAAGTATTTCAATTTCTTGCTCAGTCGCTGGTGTTTATCTCAGTTTCTTTATTGATAGTGCGCCAGCGCCGACCATTATAATGGTGATGTCATTGCTCTTTATTCTGGTATTTAGTTACCAGCAAATAAAAAGTAAAGTGATGAAGAAACAAGCACTTTCAAGTACTGGAACATGCAGAACAACCAACGTCAATGCAAAAGCATCAACGTCAGTTGAGGTATAGTAGCCCTATTTTATCGCCAACTTACTGCCAAATGACTTTACTCAATTGCTCTTGCCCTTCAGCTAAAGTCATTTTAATCACTTTATTATCTTCATCGACACTGATTAATCGCGGTATACCACCAGCAGCAAACTTTTTATAAATACTTCGGTCTTCATCAACCGCTAGCGCAACCTTAATACCACGCTTATCTCGCCAAGCTTTAACCGTTGCGGCATCTTCTTCTCTAGCAATGGCTATAATTTCTATGCTGTTATCTGCAAGTAAAGGTGAATTATTTAACGCTGTCAGTAAGCGGTTAGAATCAGTACACCAGCTGGCAAAGAGTACCACCAACTTTTTCTTATCAGTGCGATGTAAGTTAACTTCTTTACCATCAATGGTGGTAATCGAATTAATTGGTAAGATATCACCGCTAGTAATATATACCGGAAACTTCTCTGGCTCATCCGTGGTTAAAGCTCCCGGACTTTGACATGCTGACAAGACTAACCATAAACAAGTTAGCGTGCTTACTTTAAGGGTATTATTGATTATCTGTTTTAACATTTGAAATCCCTGTGTACTCGGTTTTATGGTTTTATGGTTTTATGGTTTTAATCATCATTAGTGCGATAAAATAGTACAACAAAATAGGGGTAAGTGAAAAGCTAAAATCTATCTTTCTGCTGGTGGTTACTCGGCTATTTTCTATTTATAGTATAGGGTTAAGACCGTAAATATTAAGACTGTCGAGCTTAGACTTATGATAAGTATCTCCCATAAAAAAGAGCGCCAAAGCGCCCTTTTTTTTACTCGACTAAACTAAGTTAGGTAACAATAATGAGCTAACGCCAATAAAATTATAAGCCACCATAAGTTAGCTTAGTTGGCTCCAGTAATTTTTCTAAATCGGCGCGAGAAAGTTCGGTATTTTCTTGTGCAACTTCAATAATTGGTCGATTTTCTTTATAGGCTATTTTTGCTATCTCAGCGGCCTTGGCATAACCAATTAACGGGTTGAGCGCGGTCACTAAAATAGGATTACGGGCTAAGGCCTTATTTAAATTATCGGCACGAACGGTAAAGCTAGCAATGGCCTTATCTGCCAATAATTCACTGACATTACTGAGTAACTTGATGCTATTAAGCAGGTTATGCGCCACCATAGGTAGCATAACATTCAACTCAAAATTGCCTGACTGACCACCAATGGTGATAGCCGCATCATTTCCTATCACCTGCGCGGCGACCATAGCTGCCGCCTCAGGAATAACAGGATTAACCTTACCTGGCATAATGGACGAGCCGGGTTGTAACGCTTCCAACTCTATTTCGCCCAAGCCGGCTAAGGGGCCAGAATTCATCCAGCGTAAGTCATTGGCTATTTTCATAATAGAGACAGCAATGGTTTTTAATTGCCCAGATAAGGCGACAGCGGTATCTTGAGTGCCAATAAGGGCAAAGAAGTTATCAGCCGCTTTAAAAGTTAACCCTGTGCGGCTGCTGATTTGTCGAGCAAACTCGTCAGCGAAATCTACATGGGCATTAATGCCGGTACCTACGGCGGTCCCCCCTTGAGCAAGCAATTGCAATTTCGGCTGGATACTGCGCAATAAATCAATATTGAGCTCAATTTGACTAGCCCAGCTCATTAAGCTCTGGCTAAAACGCACTGGCATGGCATCCATTAAATGGGTACGGCCAGTTTTAACATAACTATCAAGATCTTGTGCTTTGACCTCAATAGTTTGCTGCAATGCTGCTAAAGCGGGCAACAAGTTTTTCTCAACGGCAATGGCGGCGCTGATGTGGATAGTACTCGGAATAACATCATTACTGCTTTGACCACAGTTAACATGATCATTGGCACTGACTGGCGCCCCCAGCTTTAAAGTCGCTATATGAGAAATCACTTCATTAGCATTCATATTCGAGCTAGTTCCAGAGCCGGTTTGATAAATATCTACCGGGAAGTGCTGTAATAAATCAACTGAATTAAGTAGATCATGCACAGCAGCAATAATCGCCTGGCCAAGGTCTTTAGAAATCAAATCTAACTTAATATTAGCCGCAGCAGCCGAAGATTTTACCATTAATAATGCTCGGATAAATTCTTCTGGCATAGTTTGACCGCTGATAGGAAAGTTATTAACCGCCCTTTGTGTTTGCGCGGCATAAAAGGCTTCGGCTGGTACCGCTAGCTCACCCATGCTGTCTTTTTCAATGCGTGTGTTCATAAAATACTCCTTGAATAATGTGTTAGTAAATAAATGAAAAATTGTCTTTATAAGTGATTGTTAGCAATGACCATTAACAGGGGCTGCTAACAGTCTCGGTTAACAATGAAAGTATTGACTGGTTATATTTAATTCTAGCCATAAATGCCGTAAACGCTTTTTGCTTGCTTCACAGTGGCTAATACGATTTAAATCCGTTAACGGCCGGTAGATATTATCTAAACAAAGTTGCCGCCAATGCTCAGATATTAAATTATCGCAAATAGCATCAAGCAGTAGGCGGAATTGTCCTTGATACAATTGCCAACGAGCATCGTCATCGGCATTGATATCACTACCGGTAAACAGTGTCTGCTCTGCCATCAGCCAAAACGGCAGTAACTGTGGGTTATCTTCATCTTCGGCATAACGTACCTTTTGACGAATGCTGTTAATAGCCGTTGTTTGTATATCGAAGTAGGTGAAATTCAAAGTTAAAACCTTATTGATAACGATTCTCATTATCATACAGGAGATTTTACGGTTAAACAAATACACAACGAAGGAGCAAAAACATTCATAAGGAATAATACCCATTAACAATGACCGCTACTAATGACTGTTACGAATAAAGAATAATAAAATACAACAAAAACATTTATCTACTAGCGCTTTAGCCACTGCTTAATTAGAATAGCTGTCATTATTGTATCGCCTGTTAATTAGTGTAAGGAAATCATGAGTAAAAAAAGCAGCCTGTTGACC
>NZ_JABSOV010000091.1:11205-15427 GCF_013215345.1 Colwellia sp.
CGCTTTAGTCACTGCTTAATGATACCCGTTCTACTTCAAGATGCATGTTCAGGAGCACAGAGTAATTTCACTTTTAGGCGCACCAATGAAGTCATGGCATTCCCTTACAAATTGGTGCAACAACAAAGTGATGTTGCGCTGTGTTCCCCTTCGGGTGGGTTTTAATAGGCTTTATGCCGCGTTATTCATTGTAATAAGGGAGCAACCATTATTTAAAATGAATGCCTTACCTAAAGCATTTTAAATTCCCACTGAATCTTGCACCTTGAAGATGAACGGGTATAGAATAGCTGTCATTATTGTATCGCCTGTTAATTAGTGTAAGGAAATCATGAGTAAAGCAAGCAGCCTGTTGACCCCTATATTGGCCAAGCGCCGTGGCAAGAATCCCGATAAGAAAAGCTGGCATAACTTACATGGTAGCAGTAGTAGTTTTGCCTTATACCAAGCAGCGAAAACCGCTGAAACGCCCATTCTAGTCATTACCAGTAATACCCCGGAAGCGCTAAAAATAGAGCAAGAGTTACTGAGCTTAGCCAAAAGTGCTAGTCAAAATCATGATGAGAATAAGGCCAGCATCTGCTTATTTCCCGATTGGGAAACACTGCCTTATGATAACTTTTCCCCTCATCAAGACATTATTTCTCAACGCCTTGCTACCCTTTATCAATTATCGCGTATGGAGTCAGGCATTATTATTGTGCCGGTGACCACGCTAGTACAAAAGCTAGCACCCAAGCAATACATTGAAGCTAATAGTTTAGTGATAAAAAAGGGGGAGAAAAAAGATTTACACCAGATGCGACGGACCCTTGAAGCGAATGGTTACCGCCATGTTGAGCAGGTTATGGAGCATGGTGAATTCTCTGCCCGTGGTGCCATTCTCGATTTATTTCCAATGGGCAGTAAAACCCCGTTTCGTTTAGATTTTTTTGATGACGAAATTGATGAAATAAGACTCTTTGATCCCGAGAGCCAACGTTCAAAAGAAAAAATAACTGAGATAAACTTACTACCCGCACATGAATTCCCTATCGATGAAGCCGGTATTAATTTATTTCGTAGCCAATACCGTGAGCAATTTAGTGGCAATATCCACAAAGAATCAATTTATCATAAGGTCAGTAATGGTATTTTACCGCCGGGTATTGAATATTACCTGCCGCTATTCTTTGAAAATAAAGAGTTCGATAATAAAGAGCTTGATAATAAAAAAGCTGCCGAGACTAATATTACTGCGCTTAACAATACCCTTTGCGATTATTTAACCGATAATACCCTTATTGTTATCAGTGGTGATATAGAACATTCTTTAGCACAATATTGGCTTGATATTGACTATCGTTATGAAAACAGACGCTATGATCCAACGCGGCCGTTATTGCCGCCCGAGCAACTGTTTTTAACGGAAGCGGATCTGTACAGTGCACTTAAACCTTTTGACCGTATCACCATTGCAAAAACAGCTTCAGCAGAGCAAGGCGCTGCGGAAAATGAAAATAAGCTGAGCAGTGAAGAAAGTATTGAAGTAGCAGCTAAAGCTAAAAGTAAGACCAGTGAGATATGCTTTGATGTTAAACCGCTACCAGATTTAACCATCAATCATAAATTGAAGCAGCCCTTTGAGTTAATTAACCAATTTATCAGCAGCAAAGAAACGCCAAGTAAAATACTGTTTATCGCGCAAAGCCAAGGTCGTCGTGAAAGCGTTTTAGAGTTACTTGAACGTGACCATATTAAACCAACGCAATTTACCTGCATTGATGATTTTATCAACGCCAGCGACGCCATTGGTATAACGGTAAATAGCTTAAGCCAAGGCTTTACCTTCCAAGCCAAAGGGGCAAGTGCTAAAAATGCTATCGCCTTAGTCACAGAAGCCGAGTTATTGGGCGATCATGTCTCCCAAGCAAGGCGTAGAACTAAAGCACAAGACCTACAAGCTGATGCCATATTTAAAAACCTGGCCGAACTTAGTATTGGTCAAGCCGTAGTTCATATTGAACATGGCATTGGTCGTTATCAAGGCTTGCAAACCATTGAAAATGGCGGTATTACCACAGAATTTTTAGTACTGAGTTATGCCAGTGAAGCCAAGCTTTATGTGCCCGTTGCCTCACTGCATTTAATTGGCCGATACTCAGGCGCCGATAGTGAACATGCGCCGTTACACAAATTAGGCACCGACACTTGGAGTAGAGCCAAGCAAAAAGCCGCGGAGAAAGTCCGTGATGTCGCCGCCGAATTACTGGATATTTATGCCAAACGTGCCAGTAATCACGGTCATACCTTTAAGCGTGATAAACAAGACTACCAAGCTTTTAGTGATAGCTTTGGTTTTGAAGAAACTTTCGATCAAAAACAAGCCATTAACGCGGTAGTCAGCGATATGCTCTCGCCCAAAGTCATGGACAGACTTGTTTGTGGTGATGTCGGCTTTGGTAAAACAGAAGTAGCGATGCGCGCAGCTTTTGTTGCGGTAAATGATGGCAAGCAAGTTGCTATTTTGGTGCCTACCACCCTATTAGCTCAACAACATTACGATAACTTTAGGGATAGATTTGCCAACTGGCCAGTGGTGACTGAGGTATTATCACGCTTTAAAACGGCTAAAGAGCAAAAGGAAGTCATAGCCAGAGTAGAGTCAGGTCAAATTGACATTCTCATCGGCACCCATAAGTTACTACAAAACAGCATTAAATATAAAGATTTAGGCCTACTTGTTGTCGATGAAGAGCACAGGTTTGGTGTTAAACAAAAAGACAAAATTAAACAACTGCGTAGTAATGTTGATATTTTAACGCTTACAGCAACGCCTATCCCACGTACTTTGAATATGGCCATGGGCGGCATGCGTGATTTATCTATTATTGCCACGCCACCGGCAAAACGTTTAGCGGTTAAAACATTTGTTCGTCAATACGATGTTGCTTTGATTCGCGAAGCTATTCTAAGGGAAACCTTACGTGGTGGTCAGGTGTATTTCTTACATAATCATGTCGACACCATAGATAAAACCGCCGCTGACATTCAGGCTTTAGTCCCGGAAGCTCGGGTTGTCACTGCTCATGGACAGATGCGCGAGCGCGATCTTGAGCGTGTTATGAGTGATTTTTATCATCAACGCTTTAACGTCATAGTATGTACGACCATTATCGAAACCGGTATTGATGTGCCCAGTGCCAATACAATTATTATGGACAGAGCCGACCACCTTGGTTTAGCCCAACTGCATCAGCTGCGTGGTCGTGTTGGTCGTTCACACCATCAAGCTTACGCTTATTTATTAACACCCGATGAAAAGCGCATTACCAAAGATGCCAAAAAACGCTTAGATGCCATTGCTGCATTGGAAGATTTAGGTGCTGGTTTTACCCTTGCTACCCATGATTTAGAAATCCGTGGTGCAGGAGAATTATTAGGTGAAGATCAAAGTGGCTCAATGAGCCAAATTGGTTTTAGTTTATATATGGAAATGCTCGACCATGCCGTAGCAGCACTCAAAGAGGGTAAGCAGTTATCACTCAATCAAGTGATGTCGGCACAAACTGAAATAGAGCTACGGGTACCAGCACTACTGCCCGATGATTATATTTTTGATGTTAGCTTACGCTTAAGTTTATATAAACGTATTGCCAGCTGTAAAAACAAAAGGGAGCTGGATGATATCCAAGTGGAGTTAATTGACCGTTTTGGTTTACTGCCACAGCCGAGCAAAAACTTAGTGCATATCGCCAAAGTTCGCCTTAAAGCGCAGACCATTGGCATATCACGCATTGAAGCAAGTGCCACCGGCGGCTCCATTGACTTTAGTGATGATACCACCGTTGACCCTATGTTAATTATTAACTTAATTCAAAAGCAACCCACGGTTTATAGTATGGCTGGCGCCAGTAAATTGAAGTTTGTCAAAGCAACTGAAGATGCTCAAGCACGCTTTACGCTAATTACTAATATCTTAAATGACTTAGCCAAGTAAATACTTATAATGGTAAACTTGAGCAAGTAAGTTTTAGCAGACTGACTTGCTCAAGTGTTTATATACCCGTTCCACTTAAAGATGCATGATTCAGCTGGAATTAGAACCGTTTTAGGCAAGGCATTGATTGAAGAGAATGGTTACTCCCTTCTCAAAATCAATAACAAAGCATAAAGCGTTTCTAAACCAGCCCTTGGGGAAGGCTGAGCAAATCAGACTCTGCGTTACATTTCTTTTTAAGGG
>NZ_JABSOV010000092.1:0-6110 GCF_013215345.1 Colwellia sp.
AAAGAGCTGCAACAATGGCGCTATGTGCCATCAATCTACTTTTTAAATACCTATCACCACAACCCGCTTTATATTAAGGCATTAACCAATACTATTGTTGAACATGTCAAAGCACATGGTAAGCCGGATAAACTTGTGCTGTCTTATCACGGTATGCCCGAGTTATTTCGCCAGTGGGGCGATCCCTATTATGATTTTTGTTTGCAAACAACTGACTTGTTAAAGCAGCAATTATTAGGAACAGAGATAGCTAGGCAGTGTTGCTTTAAAGAATATGAAATAATCTCTACCTTTCAATCTCGTTTTGGTAAAGCGCAATGGCTACAACCTTATACCGATGAAATATTAGCGAGTCTGCCGCAACAAGGTGATAAACATATTGCCATTCTTAGCCCTGCTTTTAGTAGTGACTGTCTGGAAACACTAGAAGAATTAGAGCATGAAAACCGGGAAATATTCATCAATGCTGGTGGTGAGCAATACCATTATATTGCTGCATTAAATGATCGCGACGATCATATTGACGCCTTGTTCGATGTGTTAGTACCAGCTTTGGGTTCACCGAACTCTCTTAATTAGGCACTGAACTAGTTACAAAGCTAGTCACAAAGCTAGTCACAAAGCCAACTACTCACTTGCTAAGCTACATAAAACCAGTATACTGTTTTTATATACAGTTACCCTGGTGGTGGGTGGTAAATGAGTAATCAGCGAAAAATAATTCATATCGACATGGACTGCTTTTATGCTGCCGTTGAAATGCGAGATTTTCCTGAGTATCGAAATATCCCGCTGGCAGTGGGTGGCGATGGTCCTCGTAGTGTCTTGTGTACCAGTAATTATCAAGCACGTAAATTTGGCGTCCGTGCTGCCATGCCTGCTATCAAAGCAAAACAACTTTGCCCAAACCTGACCATAGTTCATGGTCGCATGGATGTGTACAAAGAAGCCTCTAAACATATCAGAGAAATATTTTCTCGCTACACCGACCTTATTGAACCTTTATCCCTAGATGAGGCCTTTCTTGATGTCACAGAGGCAACTTTATGTCAGGGCAGTGCCACGCTTATTGCACAGCAGATTAGATCTGATATTTTTAATGAGCTTAACTTGACTGCCTCAGCGGGCATTGCCCCGAATAAGTTTTTGGCTAAAATTGCCAGTGACGAAAATAAGCCTAATGGCCAATGTGTTATCACCCCTGATAAAGTTGCGAATTTTGTTGAACAATTATCGCTAAAGAAGATACCTGGTATTGGTCCTAAAACTTTTGAAAAGCTCAATCGCCATGGTTATGTCACTTGCGCGGATGTCCGGCAAAGTAATATAAGAGCATTACAGAATATTGTCGGTAAATTTGCTAATAGTTTGTATTTAAAAGCTCATGGTGTTGATAACCGAGCTTTAGAAGTCAGTCGACAGCGAAAGTCACTCGCCATTGAAACTACTTTGATGGAAGATTTATCAACCCAAGATGAGTGCCAGCTTGTTATTGAGTCCTTATATGAAAAACTGTTAACTCGATTAGCACCACACAGTAATAGGGAAATCATTAGGCAAGGGGTGAAATTGAAGTTTGCCGATTTTAATCAGACTACTGTTGAGACCCAGAGTAATGCATGTCAACAAGCCCTATTTTATAGCTTACTGTCAAAAGCCTATAGTCGAGCAAATAAGCGTGGTATTCGCTTAGTCGGCTTAACCTTAGGTTTTGCTGACAACCCAAGTGAAAGCCTCCAGTTGTCACTTTCACTGTAGTTTTTATTAGCCAAGCACAGATAGACCTGAAACAAACGGCATTAGCTTACGCAGTTGGCTTATCAGCAAGGCAACTTCCCCCGCCGTAATTGATATGGCTATTAAACGCTTATTAGAAAAAAGCTACTTCAATGATGAGAATTTTCTGTCAACCGCTGTCGGTACCACGCTAAACCTGGCTATGGTTGGCTTTATATCGCTAACAAGTTGGAACAAAAGCGTGTCTGCACAACAATTATCCAAAAATTGCGTGAAAGTTGTGAAATTGATTGGTATCTTCAAGCCGAGCTTGGGTATAATAAGCGTTTTGGCGCCAAGTACTCTATTGATGAAAGCATTGATAGTAAGCTTGACTAAAAAGCAGCAAAAGAAGAACAAGCCAAGCAGCTTTGTTTTTTTACCATACCGTGCTTATTCCAGTGATGAAATTTTTGCGGTATTAGACTAAATTACAGCATGTAAATAGCGCCAGAATTAGCATAAACCCAGAATTAAAATAGACCTAAATCGATTTGTTGAGTATCCCATGATTAAAAGCACCGCCGAAGTCCGTCAGGCATTTTTAGATTTCTTTGCCACCAAACAACATCAAATAGTTAAAAGCAGCTCGTTAGTACCAGGTAATGATGCCACGTTATTGTTTACCAATGCCGGTATGGTGCCTTTTAAAGATGTATTTTTAGGCGCTGAAAAGCGTAGTTATACCCGAGCAACCTCAGCACAACGTTGTGTGCGAGCGGGTGGTAAGCATAACGATTTAGAAAATGTTGGCTACACTGCGCGTCATCATACTTTTTTCGAAATGCTAGGCAACTTCAGCTTTGGTGATTATTTCAAAGAAGAAGCTATTGGTTATGCTTGGGAGTTTTTAACTGTTGTTCTAGGCATACCAAAAGAAAAACTACTGGTTACCGTATATGCAACAGATGAAGAAGCTTTTTCATACTGGAAAGATGAAATTGGTGTACCAGAAGATAAAATAATCCGCATTGGTGATAAATCAGCGGATAATAAGTATGAATCAGATAACTTCTGGTCAATGGGTGATACCGGTCCTTGTGGACCTTGTTCGGAAATATTCTTTGATCACGGTGCCGATATTTTTGGTGGTCCGCCGGGCTCGCCTGATGAAGACGGTGATCGTTTTATTGAAATCTGGAACATAGTATTTATGCAATATAACCGTCAAAGTGACGGTACTATGGAGCCATTACCTAATCCATCTATTGATACTGGTATGGGCTTAGAGCGTATTTCAGCCATTATGCAAAATGTGCATAGCAACTATGAAATTGATATTTTCCAAGCATTAATTAAAGATACCGCAGCGCTACTTAGTTGTAGCGATTTAGAACATAAATCATTACGTGTTATTAGTGACCATATTCGTTCATGTAGCTTTTTAATTGTTGATGGTGTTGTGCCATCAAATGAAGGTCGTGGTTATGTACTGCGTCGTATCATTCGCCGTGCTATTCGCCATGGTCATAAATTAGAAGCTCAAGGGCATTTCTTCCATAAACTGGTTGCCTCGTTAATCGGACAAATGGGTGAAGCCTACCCTGAGTTAGTTCAGCAACAAGCTATTATTGAAAAACTATTACGCATAGAAGAAGAGCAATTTGGTCGTACTCTAGATCGTGGCATGATTTTACTTGAAGATATTTTAGCTAATTTATCTGGCGATACCATCAAGGGTGATGACGTCTTTAAGTTATATGATACTTATGGTTTTCCAGCTGATTTAACCGCTGATATTGCTCGTGAACGTCAATTGAAAATTGATCAAGACGGCTTTGCTGCCGCAATGAAACAGCAACGTGAACGCGCACAAAAAGCGAGTAACTTTGGTACTGATTATAATCAACAGCTTAAATCTGATCACAAAACAGCATTTAAAGGCTACGACAATGACTCATATTCAGCGACAGTGGTTGAGTTATTTAATAGCCAAGATCAAGAACCGATACAGCAATTAAATGCCGGTGAGCAGGGTATTGTTATTTTAGATCATACGCCGTTTTATGCTGAATCAGGTGGGCAAGCGGGTGATAGTGGTTTATTACACCTAGACGGTGATGTGTTTGAAGTAACAGATACGATTAAATTAGGTAATGCTTTTGCCCATAGAGGTACGGCACGGACAGATATTGGCTTAAACCGTAGGGTAAAAGCTGAAATCAACGTTGAGCGCAGAGCTGCTATCGTTAAAAACCATACAGCAACACATTTATTACATGCAGCATTACGCAAAGTATTGGGTGAACATGTTACTCAGAAAGGCTCATTATGTGATAGTGATAAATTACGTTTTGATTTCTCTCATTTTGAAGGCGTTACCGCACAAGAGTTACATGCGGTTGAGCAAATGGTAAATGATGAAATTCGCCGTAACCACGCAAAGAAAACAGAGTCTATGTACATCGAAGAAGCTAAGGAAAAAGGTGCTATGGCACTCTTTGGTGAAAAGTATGATGATGAAGTGCGCGTAGTTACCCTTGGCGATTTCTCAATAGAGCTTTGTGGTGGTGTCCATGTTAATAGAACCGGTGATATTGGTTTATTAAAAATTGTTTCTGAATCGGGTATTGCTGCAGGAGTTCGTCGTATCGAAGCGGTTACGGCTACCGGGGCTCTTGATTTTATTAATCAACAAAGCGCCTCTTTAACGAATATTGCCGCGCTGGTTAAGAGTGATGTGGCTAATGTTGGTAACAAAGTCGAGCTGCTAGTTAGTCGCTCTAAGCAACTTGAAAAGGAAATCGGGCAACTTAAACAGGAATTAGCTGCACAAGCTGGCTCTGATTTAATTAATGACGCTATAGACATTAATGGCGTTAAAGTTTTAATTGCTGATCTAGGTGGTGTGGAGACTAAAGCACTTCGCGGCATGGTTGATGAACTTAAAAATAAAATGCAATCAGGCATTATCATGTTAGCAACGGCTAATGGCCCGAAAGTGGGCTTGATCGCTGGCGTAACCAAAGATTTAGTTGGCCGTGTTAAAGCCGGTGAGTTAGTTAATATGGTCGCCCAGCAAGTAGGTGGTAAAGGCGGTGGCCGTCCCGATATGGCACAAGCAGGCGGTAGTCAGCCAGAGAACATCACACCGGCCCTTGCTAGTGTATCTGCATGGTTAACAGAAAAGCTCGCTTAAACGCTAGATAAAATGGTTAGTAGTAATTAACTACTGATTTAAAGGGAATATAAAGGAAGCATTTGCTTCCTTTTTTGTTTTTATCTCATGTTATAAAAATGAAAATTTCCATGGAGGGAGGGACTTATTTGTTGTTACGTACAAATAAACACCAAAATATTGCAATTTATTACAGGATTGGTAGTAAAAATAGACTATAAAAGTATTCAAGGATATGGAATTATTGCTAAAATATGAAAGATAGATGTAGCAACAAAGTTACTTGTTGCCTATTATCGAAGCTTCATTGAAAACTATCATCGGATATGGTGTTTTTAGTGAATAATGACTTTTTATCGAAAATTGACTATTAGTTATAGTGGATGGATTAAAAAGTAACTAATTCTAATATATTACTAGCTTATATATATTTATTTAGTGATCTCACTTTAAAGGATAAGGAAGAAAACATGCTTATATTAACACGACGCGTAGGCGAAACTTTAATGATTGGTGATGAAGTCACCGTAACTGTTTTAGGCGTTAAAGGAAATCAGGTAAGAATAGGTGTTAATGCGCCAAAAGAAATCTCAGTGCATCGCGAAGAAATTTACATGCGTATTCAAGCTGAGAAAGGTGATGCTGAAGTTTCAGGTAACAAGGTCTAACTAATCACTGCTTTTTAAGTTGATTATTAGAGTCTTTACTGAAAAGCGTAATATATAACGTTATATATTACGCTATATATAACAGCTAACAAAACACTGCTAAGGCGGTGTTTTTTTATGTATATGCTTGGTAAATGATTAAAAAACAATACAATCGGATGAATTGTCAACAAACAGTGATTTATACTAAATAAATACTAAAAATTGTTTGACTTATTTTTAGAATCCCTTATTATTCGCCCCATTGGAGAGGTGACCGATTGGTCGAAGAGCTTCCTGTTAAAAGGGTTTCTGGTTTATCCCAGATAAAAGTTCTTTTCTAACGCTTTTATTATTAAATGCATTGGAACTTGACAATAAAAAGGTAAAGTATTGGAGAGGTGGCCGAGTGGCCGAAGGCGCTCCCCTGCTAAGGGAGTAACGGCTTTAAATCCGTTCGAGAGTTCGAATCTCTCCCTCTCCGCCATTACTTTTATTACGATAAATAATGGTTGTGAAGAACGAAAGTTCACTATCTTGAGACTAAGATATAAAATATAGCTAATGAG
>NZ_JABSOV010000092.1:6210-15324 GCF_013215345.1 Colwellia sp.
GGCGCGTAGCTCAGCTGGATAGAGTACCTGGCTACGAACCAGGCGGTCGCAGGTTCGACTCCTGCCGCGCCCACCACATTGAAAACCCCACCTAATTGGTGGGGTTTTTTTTCGTTCTAAGCTTAGAGGCTGATGTTGCTTAATATAAAGCACACGCTTTATTTTTTAGAATGAATAGAGTTGATAGCTGGTAATAAGGTGTTTTTAGAGTTTCTTATTATTTGCAATTATTGGAGAGGTGGCCGAGTGGCCGAAGGCGCTCCCCTGCTAAGGGAGTATCTGGTTTGTAGCCGGATCGAGGGTTCGAATCCCTCCCTCTCCGCCATTATTTTTCTTATGAGAAATTATGGTTGTGTAGAACGAAAGTTCACTATCTTTAGACTAAGATATAAAAAATAGTTTATCTTGGGCGCGTAGCTCAGCTGGATAGAGTACCTGGCTACGAACCAGGCGGTCGCAGGTTCGACTCCTGCCGCGCCCACCACTTTTCTACTTCACGTAGATGTAAAAAACCTAGCTTTTGCTAGGTTTTTTTATGCCTGAAATAACCTGCGCATCCTTTTCATACAGTAAGCGCGTAGCTCAGCTGGATAGATTTATTTTAAATAGAAAGTTGGCGACGAAACTGCATCCTGTTCTTTATTGCGTTAAGTGTTCGCAGGTTAGATTCCTGCCGCGCTCATCACTCTTGTACTTCACGTAGATATAAATAAACCTAGCTTCTACTATGTTTTTTTATACTTGAAGTAAGCTGGGTAGCCTTTCACGCTGTGAACGTAGCTCAGCTGGATAGGCTTACCTATATGAACGTTGGCTACTATGGGTCACCGTACAGTCGCAGGTTTCTCTTGTAGGTAGATGTCTGCCGCGACCACCATATCGAAAGCCCCACTTTACAGGTGGGGCTTTTTTCGTTTCTAATCAGGTAGAAATGTATCAGTGGTACTTGGCTGAACAGTTTGCTTTATTCGTGGGCCTTCTATGAGGCTCATCATTAGGATGAACACCGTTTGGTGCTAAAACTAAGCGTTTGTTATTTAATTTGTGTTGTTTTTTGTCCGCATTTTTTGTACTAACTACCAATACTTTCGTATATATATTCCATAATATGGGTGGTACGTCCAGTTGTGTATATTGTATATTATATTGTTTTATCTTTTGCTGAATGCCTATATTCATGGTTTTGATAATGTATACAATATTACAAGTATGCAAAGCACTCCGTATATTTCTGTATTTTTCTGTATATGTGGTGAATATTTGCCCTTTAAGGGCTTGACGGTGAGTTATTTTTATGAAATTGAATAAAATTGTTTGCAATGTAGCTATTGGAGTGATTATTCTAATTATAAGATATTTGAATGAGAATAAATAATGGACAATATGCAGCAGCAGTTTATTGAAGCTGGCACCCTAATGTTAGCCGGAATGGTATTTGTATTTGTATTTTTAAGTATGTTAATTATATTTATTAATACAGTACTGGCAAAACTGGCAATAAAATTTCCGGATCCTATTGTCGCATCGTCTTCTCGCGCTAATAAAAAGAGCAAGAGCCACAGTAAACCTCATGGTGATTTTTCACCAGCAGTTGTTGCTGCAATTAGCGGAGCGGTCAAACGCTATCGTAGCCAACATGGCCAAGATAAATAATCTTGATAGAAATTGAAACTCTTCTTCACCATTATAATTAAAAATTAGATTAAAGGGCATAAACATGAGTAAGCCATTAGGTATCACCGAAGTAGTCTTAAGAGATGGGCATCAGTCAATTTTAGCCACCAGGCTTCGCTTAGCCGATATGCTACCTATTGCTGCGACACTTGATGAGGTTGGCTATTGGTCAATTGAGTCGTGGGGCGGAGCAACCTTTGATTCGTGTATTCGTTATTTAGGTGAAGATCCTTGGGAACGAATTCGTGCCCTTAAAAAAGCGATGCCTAAAACCAAACAGCAAATGTTATTTCGCGGTCAAAATATTCTAGGTTATCGCCATTATGCTGATGATGTAGTTGAAAAATTTGTAGAACGTGCTCATATCAATGGTATTGATGTGTTTCGTATTTTTGATGCCATGAATGATGTTCGTAACTTGCAAACATCTATTAAAGCCGCAGTTAAAGTCGGCGCGCATGCCCAAGGTACGCTAAGTTACACCGAGAGCCCAGTACATAGCTTGGACGGTTGGTTAACGATGGCGAAAAAAATCGAAGACATGGGTGCTCATTCTTTATGTATTAAAGATATGTCAGGGTTATTGAAACCTTATGATGCAGCTGAGTTGATTGGTAAGTTAAAAGAGACGGTTGCTCTACCTATTGCTTTGCATTGTCATGCTACCACAGGTTTAAGTCTTGCCACGCAAATGAAGGCTATCGACAGTGATATTGATGTTATTGATACCTCTATTTCTTCAATGAGCATGACTTATGGTCACTCTCCAACAGAAACCATTGCTGCTATTGTTGAAGGTGGTCCTCGCGCTACTGGCCTTAATGTTGAAAAAATGGCAGAAGTTGCCGCATATTTTCGTGATGTAAGAGAAAAATATGCTGAATTTGAAGGTAGCTTAAAAGGTGTTGATGCCCGAATTTTAACAGCGCAAGTTCCTGGTGGCATGTTAACTAACATGGAAAACCAGTTAAAAGAGCAAGGCGCGGCGGATAAATTTGATGAAGTATTAATTGAAATACCCAAGGTACGTAAAGACCTAGGTTATATCCCTCTAGTTACTCCTACGTCACAGATTGTTGGTACACAAGCGGTACTTAATATCTTAACCGGTGAGCGTTATAAATCGATAACAAAAGAAACTGCTGGGGTGTTAAAAGGTGAATATGGTGCAACAGCTGCGCCAGTTGACTTGGAATTACAAGCAAGAGTATTGGACGGTAAAGAAGTTATCACTTGTCGTCCTGCTGATTTACTTGACCCTGAAGTTGATAAATTATCAGAAGAGCTACAAATTCTAGCGAAAGAGAAAGGCATTAGCTTAGCTGATGAGATTATTGATGATGTATTAACCTATGCATTGTTTCCGCAAATAGGCTTGAAATTCTTAGAAAATCGCAATAATCCTGCGGCATTTGAACCTATCCCAACCAAAGCGAGTACTAAGGCAAAAACTGTCGCAGACAATACTAGTGCAGGTGCAACTGAAAATTATGCCGTGAGTGTTGATGGTAAGGTTTATGATGTAATCGTTGCGCCTGGAGGCTCTATTGATTCGATAACCCTTCCTGCCGGTGATGATGCGATGAAACAATCAGCGTCTATCTCTGCAGAAGAAACGCTAAATGCGCCATTAGCAGGTAACATCTTCAAGGTTTTGGTAAGGGAAGGTGATCATGTGGAAGCGGACGATGTCGTTATCATTATGGAAGCTATGAAGATGGAAACTGAAATTCGCGCGGTTACGGCTGGCGAAATTGTATCGATATTTACCAAAGAGGGCGACTCTGTTGCCGTTGGTGATGCCTTGCTTAGCTTTTCATAGGAGATAGCATGGATTCATTAATCAAATTATGGCTTTCAACGGGCTTAGCTAACTTTGAGTTAGGTCAAGTTGTTATGATGTTAGTGGGCTGCGGCCTGCTTTATTTGGCAATTGCTCGAAACTTTGAACCATTATTATTATTACCAATGGGCTTTGGTGCTATTTTAACCAATATCCCATTATCAGGCTTTTCAGAAGTCGGTGGTTTATTGCATTATATCTATTACGCAGGTATTGATACGGGAATTTTTCCACTCATTATCTTTATGGGCGTTGGTGCTATGACGGACTTTGGTGCCCTTATCGCTAATCCTAAAACATTGCTTTTAGGCGCAGCAGCGCAGTTCGGTATTTTTGCTACCTTGTTTGGCGCTATCGCCTTAAACTATGTCCCAGGTATAGAGTTTACCCTTAAAGATGCTTCAGCTATTGCTATTATTGGTGGCGCAGATGGTCCTACCGCAATATTTCTTGCTTCAAAATTAGCACCCGATTTATTAGGCGCAATCGCAGTGGCAGCTTATTCTTATATGGCTTTGGTACCTATTATCCAACCGCCAATCATGAGAGCATTAACCACGTTAGATGAACGTAAAATTGAAATGGCGCAACTGAGATCAGTCACTAAAATAGAAAAAATTATTTTTCCATTAGGTGTCTTGTTAATGACTATTTTCTTTTTACCGGCAGCAACACCCTTGGTCGGTATGTTTTGTTTAGGAAACTTAATGCGAGAGTCGGGTGTGGTTGATCGCTTAAGTTCCACCGCGCAAAATGAGCTTATTAATATTACCACTATATTTTTAGGTCTAGGTGTTGGTTCCAAGTTAAGTGCTGAAGCGTTCTTGAATGTCGAAACCTTAGGTATATTAGGGTTGGGCGCTGTTGCTTTCTCAATTGGTACAGCTTCCGGTGTCATAATGGCTAAGACTATGAATAAGTTCTCTAAAATCCCTATTAATCCACTTATTGGCGCTGCCGGTGTTTCCGCTGTCCCTATGGCTGCGAGGGTAGCTAATAAGGTTGGTTTAGAAGCAAATCCGCATAACTTCTTACTAATGCATGCTATGGGGCCCAATGTTGCTGGTGTGCTTGGCTCAGCTGTCGCAGCAGGCGTTCTGTTGGCTCTAGTGGGCGGTTAAGTAGAGAAAGTAATAGAATAAGTGATACTTAGTAAAAAAACCGAGCAAAGCTCGGTTTTTTATTTTTATAATGCAGATAATTAACCCTTCTATGATAGCTAGTATTCCAATAGTCTTAGCTGTTTGGCTAACTAATAATAATTAGCGACTAGTATCTTGCTAGTCATCGTCATAAAATACCGCTACTTACAATTTACGGATAATATAAGTTAGCCATGAAACTTCCCCTCATTATGCTTAGCGCATTAATTGCACTTACTGCCTGTACAAGTTCGAGCACTGGTCGCAAACAAGTGATGCTATTTTCAGATAGCGAGCTTGATAAAATGGGCGCCGCTTCCTTCGAAGAGATGAAAACGAAAACCCCAATTAGTACAGATAAAGCGACCAACGACTTTGTCCAGTGTGTGGCTAAGGCTATCACCAAAAATGTGCCTAAATCAGTCCATAAAGGTAACTGGGAAGTGGTTATTTTTGATTCAGCGCAAGTCAATGCTTTTGCCTTGCCGGGCGGGAAAATTGGTGTTTATACCGGTATTTTAAAGGTCACTGAAAACCAAGATCAGTTAGCTGCCATTATTGGTCATGAGGTTGGTCATGTCATTGAGCACCATTCTAATGAGCGCTTATCAGCTAATAAGCTGCAAAATATGGGCATGGCTGCAGCAACGCTAGCAGTAGGTATGACTGATGTCGAAAATAAAGGCTTATGGATGGCAGGACTAGGTGTAGGGCTACAATATGGGGTAATTATGCCTTATGGGCGTGCTCATGAGAGTGAAGCCGATATTGTCGGTCAAGATCTGATGGCCCGTTCGGGTTTTGAACCTAGTGCCAGTATTAAGCTTTGGCAAAATATGGCGAAGCTAAGTGACGGTTCTCAGCCTGAGTTTATGTCAACTCACCCATCAAACCAAACACGTATCAAGCAATTAACCGAACATTTACCTGTGTCGCTGACGTTTTACCAAGCAAGTAAAAAGCCTAACTGTATAAAACCAAGCACCACCCCTATAGCAAAGTCTTAATTGAAATATAGAATCAATTAGGGAGGGAATTATTTCTAATAAAAACGTAAATGCCATAAGTACGCAAGGTACTTATGGCTTGCAATAGAGATTATCTTGCAATAAATAGAGAATTAACCTCTAGCTCTGTTAAGGCTCGATGATAAACTCTTGCTTTATCTACCGCTTGCCCAGCTTTAGGTGTACAAACATTGGCTTCATCACAAATAGCTTCTGTTTGACCGCCAAGTTTAAAAGGTGAACCGCCACCATAACCGGTAAAGTTCATTGCTGCCATAATTGGCCCGTTACCTTGTGGTAAGGTTCCTTGTGTTACAAAAGCTTGCCCATCTAAATAGCCTTTTAGTGTGCCAAGTTCACGGTCGACCACTATCGCTGCATGATGCCAACTACCATCAATAATTGCAGAATTTTCACTAATTACTACCGTATTATTGGCCATTAATCGGTCACGGTAGCTTACTTGCATGACGAGGTTGTTACCTTCTGAGCGGATCTCCCAGCCTCCATAAGCCATGTTTTTTGGACCACTGGATGATTTACCCATTAATAACTTGTTACTTGCCATATCGGAGTATTGAAACCAGATACTAGCAGTGAAGCTATTATGTCCAGGATCTAAGCGGTGGGGTAGCAGCTTATGACCTAAAGCGTCCTTAGCTGAATCTTTAGAAGCAATCATAGGAATTGCCAGGCCTTCTCCTTCTATACCACCAACGATATAATTTGATAATTCCTTACCGTATGCGTAAAGATGATTTCCTTGACCACTTAGATCTGGGGTGAATTCACCTGAAGCACTTTCCATGTCCCAAGCACCAGCAAGGTGATCATTTATTGTCGTCAGAACTTGAATTTGCACAGGTCCAACGGTTTTGTATGTGCCATCTGTAACTGTATAAGTAAATTGATCAGTACCAATAAAGTCTACCTGAGGCGTATATTGCAGGGTGTCACCATTACGAGTAACTGTGCCTCCTTCCGCTGTAATAGCATCAAAAGTATCGATGCTGATGGTATCTCCATTGGCATCATAGTCATTAGCAAGGGGGGTTATATCAGCGGTAGCGTTGCTGAAAACCGTCGCGTAATCTTTAAATGCTGCAGGTAACATTGGCGCAAGCACAGCTTTAGCCGGACGAAACTTACTGCCTTTTTGCAGACGTGCGGTAGTCTTTCTTGCCTGCATATTTCCGAGTTGAGTACCTGGGGTTTGCATTTGATTGGCGTTATCTGCCTGTTCTCCATGACCAAGCCCCATATTATGACCAACTTCATGAGAGAATCCCCAGTTAAGGGTGTAGTTTGCTACACAGCCGACCCAATCTCCACCGCCCCAGCAGTAACCACCGTTACGTGGATCTTGGAAGTTGATGCTGAAGTTGCTTGAGTCGATAGCACTTGGTCGCGGACCAGAGGCATCATCAGGAGTTCCAAAGACGTTAATAAGAGCTCGTCCAAGGTCCCAGCGTAGACCTGTTTTTTGCGCCCAGAGATAATCGGTTTCATTAACATGATTCTCCATCTGCGCAATAGCGTTAAGTAATTTGCCCTCTGCTCTATTGATATATTGTGTATTTTGAAAGCTAAAGGATACTCGAGCTAAGTTATTATGAAAGTCATTGCCAGGTTCAGGAATATAATAAGTGTTTTCACTCTTTTCTGGCATTTGGAAATCTAACTTTATCTCGGTAGTGGCAGACTCACTATTCCCTAACGCATCAGAATTAACCCAAGCGGATACATCTTTGGTTTGACCCCAAGCTTTACCGTCACCACGCCAGCCTGTCATATGAATGGTGCCATTATTATCTATAACTCCAGTAACCACAATAAATGGGTTATTGCTAACATAACCACGGTAAGTACGCGGCTCTGGCATAGGTACCACAGGAGCATATTGTGGCTGTCTGCGTTCATCATAGGTGAGTAGCTGGAAGTTAGGTGAACGTACGGAGTGTTTATTAAGTTCAATATGTTGCGCCTCTCCATTAATCTCAAGTGTAAAAGATAATGTATTAGGTAGAGCTTCGCCGGCAACTTTACTTGGATCTATCGTGACGGTTTTAATCTTAAAGGCAGATGACGACCATCGGCTTTCAATGACACCTACGGCTTCGATACGGACAAAGTATTCTTGCCCTGGCTCTATATTATTAAGCGTTAGTGTGTGTAGACCTGCTCCAAGTGTGTACAACTCGCTGACATATTGCCATTCAGTTGCATTTGTTCCGCCATCCCGAAGTCCGTAATAAATACGAATAGGAAAATCTGCAGCCTGCTCTAGGATCTCAAGTTCTAACTGTAAACTGCTACCATCATTTTTAAAGTCTGTCTGCATGCCATTATTAAGCTTTGGCATTACGGGTACTAAGGCACTATAAGGTAATAAATTATCACTTGTTATTAATGATTTTTCTGTCATATCAGGGGTTTGCCAAGCAACTGAGAGGTGATCTCCGCCACCGCCTTCTTTATGCAGAGCTTCAATATAGTATAGTTGTCCTGCATGTAGTTCTATATCTTGCTTAATGGTATTGTTATCCCGCCAGTTTCTAATACTGGTATAACCGTTAACTCGTGCAAGCACTTCAGTTTTTTCTGGATCCATATCAGCACTAAGATGAAGCTGACTGCTGTCATCTGAGGCAATCCAAAAGTTGTAACTGCCGCTAACAGGAGCAATTAAAAAACCACGTATACGTTGTGCATAGTTACTACCTATATTGGGTGATGTTTCAAAATGAGTAATGCTATTTTGAGTGTTAGGTGCGGTATCTAGGTTGATGTTACTAATGGATGAACCGCCAATACCGGTCCAAATCTCTCTGGCAAGACCTTGTTTGCTGAGTGTAGCTGAATTTATTTCGATAACCTTTAACTCAGCCGTGACACTTTTTACACTATTAGTAGCAGTGATCGTCAGATTATGAATTGTTGGTTGTATAGTATTAGACTCAGTAGGTAAGGTTTTTGCTAGAGTTACTTCACCCTGATAATTAATAGTAAAGTACCCCTGCTCATTACCTGAGGTTATGCTGTAGCTAATTATATTATTTTGTGCGTCACTGGCTGAAACTAAACCTAATAAGTGATTTATTTCAGAGGATGTGACTAAACTAAAGTGATAGCTGGCAGCATTGAACCGAGGTAACTCAGGATCAATAGCAGGTGTAGTTACTGTAAGTACAGTAGCCCCTAGGTTACTATTACCACTAACATCTACCGCAGCAACATTGAATTGATATTCAGTTTCAGGAGATAGACCTGTGAAGGAAAATCGATTTTTATAGCTACTAGAAACTAACAGATCATTTTGATAAATGCGATATAGAACAGCTGTATCACGTTCATCCGTAGATATATGCCAATTGATATTAATACTATGTGATGTAATATCTTGTACTTGTAGATTAGTTGGTGCTGATGGGGCTATATGATCATCAAT
>NZ_JABSOV010000093.1 GCF_013215345.1 Colwellia sp.
AACCTATAGTCATCTTGGTCATTTAAGCCTGACGGTACTTAACAAGTGCTATAGTTACACGACTTTAGCAACCTTTAAGGACATTGATGTCACAGTTAACACTTAGACTAATTAACGAGCACTTTGCCATTCATAGCTTATCCGAAAGTGCTACTATCCCAGGAGAGGTATTTAGCGCCAGTATTTTTTTTATCGCTAAGACTTTCGATGAAATTTCCATTGTCTTGCCACAGAGCATTACTATTGCCAGTGATGAAGTGGAGTTAAATTGGCAAGCGTTAGAGGTTGTTGGTCCTTTGGCTTTAACCATGACAGGTATTTTATCGAACATTTCTACGATATTAGCCAATGAGAAAATTAGTATTTTCGCCATATCTACTTTCGATACTGATTATATCCTGGTTAAAGAAGAGTTTATTAATCAGGCAATTTCAGCGCTGCGGGATAATCAATATCTAGTGATATAGAGCTAATGCATAATTTAATCTGCTTTCAAAACTAGAGACGCTATCGGTACCTAAGCGTGCATAAATATTAGGGAGACAATGGGTACTCTGTTCCCATTGAGGATAAATTTATGACTGGTTTTACTTGACTGCTAAAGACAGTATTGAGTAATTTTATATATAGTAAATGGACGTTCCAAGCTTTTTTTTAGCTTCATACATTGCTTCATCTGCCAATTGTATTAAGGTGTGGGCATCGCCATTGTTATTTAAATACACAGAAACCCCAATACTAGCTTTTACTGGTATTAAATGTTTTTGAACTTTAAAAGGTGAATTGAATTCTTCTTGTAATTTATCAGCCATTATTTTTATAGATGAACGATCTTCAACACCACTTATTACTACAAGAAACTCATCTCCCCCCATGCGAGTAACAATATCTGATTCTCTAATACAATGCTTTAATCTATTAGCCGTACCGACTAAAATTTCATCGCCAACACTATGACCATGTGAATCATTAATAAGCTTAAAATGGTCAAGGTCAATGAAGAAAAATCCGATCAATGTGTTTTTTAACTTTGACTTTTTAAATAGCTTTTCTAATTTAATTTCAAGTGTTCTTCTGTTAGGAAGTTTAGTTAAGGGGTCTAAATTAGCTAATTCCAATGCTGCTATTTCTTTCTTTTTACGTCTTGAAATATCTCTTACGATTGCCAGTAAATAACATTTAAGATTATATTCAATGAAACTAATGCTCGCTTCTATGGGTAATTTAGTGCCATCTTTTCTTGTGTGTGTGGATTCAATAACAATGTTTCCTGCAAGCTTTATCCGTTTACAATGTTCTTTCCACTTACCTTCTATATCGAATTTCGAATTAAGGTCTGAAACTGATAGCTTGAGTAATTCATCTTTGGAGTAACCTAATCTTTGATGCGCCAACAGATTACAATTTAAAATTTGGCCATACTCAGGTTCAACAACATAAATGGCATCATTGGATTTATTTACTAAATGATTGAGTAGTATTTCTGCCGCATCTGATTTTTTGATCGTTGTTAAATCTATTAACTGTGCAATATACCTTTTTATCAAGTTGTCATTATCTGCTTGTGCAACAATATTCAATTGAACAGAAATAGTATGTCCTAGTTTATGTTTATATCTTTTTTCCACTTGAATGGGTACAAATGGGTGCAGAGTTAATTCTTTTCTTATGGCTTCATTAACATGAATATCATCAAGGTGGGTAATAGTGACTTTATTAGCATATATTTCGTCACCTTCATAACCAAGCATTCTTTTAAGTGCAGGATTAACATATTCAAGTTTGCCGCTAGGAAAAGACAAGGCAATTGGAACAGGGGTTATTTCAAATAAACGATAGATAGACTTTTCTAAGAGGAGATCATTTTCTTTCATTACTACACACACCTTTTCTTTCATAAAGATCCTCCGTGAGCAATATAAATAAATCCTTAGGAATGATTATAGACTATCTTTTTTAATTTATAGAATAGCAATAGTTGTATTCTCCACCATATGATCGAGTACTTTATATTTAAAGATAACCCGTTCAGGCGTAATGTGCTGCCGGCCAAAAATGAAAGTTTAACAACTGTTATATATTTTATTATCATCAATGTTTCTCTACATCAGTCAGGATTCCTCGAAATGAAAATTCTGCCCCGTTTTATAAATTAATGAATTATCGAAATTATATAAGCTGACTTTTTATAAAAAGGAGTTATTAGTTAAAGGTTTTACATATTCGAGCAAAAGGCACTTAATCCTTTGCTATAAAAGCTCTATAGCCTACTACCAGCTCATAGAGCTAACATTAAAAAAGACATCGTTTCACTACCAACAGGGCACTCATCTAGCCGAAGAAAAGCGGATATAATAGCGAGGAACGAGCACAGCCAGCTATTACCGAAATTAACGTAAAACGTACCATGGACGACATTTATCAAAAAAGTAACGTATTGCGTAATTTGAGTGATGAGGAAAATTATTTTAGTCGGTCTTATCTATATCGTTAAACCGGAGAAGTTGAGATGTTAACCCCTTAACAAATAAATAGAGAAACCTTCAAAGCATATCGCTGGTTTAGGCCAGCGATATGCTTCTAAAATATCAGAGTCTGGTCAGTGAGCCAGCTTGACAATCATTAAGTTTTTTAACTACACTCGCGTTTTTATTTGAAGAGTATTATTTATCCTCATTTAGAATAAATAATACTCGTTAGCCCAATAACCCTCAAAATAAAGGAATGCGGATGGATAAATAATGTAACTCTCGCCAAACATTAGTACCCTACTAAATAGTCCTCACTAAAATTGTTGTAAACCTTAAAACGAAAAACTCTACTGCCTTTATCGGCTTACGTCATAACTTGATTTAAATACACTGAAGCCCCGAGTAAACCTGGTTGTTGCTCTGTGATCACATAGGTGGCGATTTCTTTATTTAACGGTGACATACGTCCTTTAGCTTCAAAGCGCAGCCTAAAATCACTATCTTTAAGGTAATCAATAAAACGAGGCACTATACCACCAGCAATGTAAACACCGCCTTGGGTATTCATTGTTAAGGCGAGATTGCCCGAAAAACTTCCTAATACCTGACAAAATAAGTCCAATGCTTGCTGACTGAGTAAACACTTTTTAGTTAACGCTTGAGTACTGATATCTTTTGCCGTTAATTTCGTGGGTTGCTCTGCTAAATTAACCCCGTGCTCAATAATTAATAATGCTTGATATATCTGCTCTAAACCATAGCCAGAAAGTAATTGTTCGTAGGAAACTCGTTTTTTAAACGTTTTTATATGTCGTAATATTTTAATTTCTTTATCATCTATGGGGGCGTAATCAACATGACCACCCTCACCACCAAAACAATACCATTTGTTCGTTATCGGTAATAAGTTAGCAACACCTAAACCAGTACCTGGTCCACAAACAGCAATAGCTTTACCTAATAGCGCCTTACCTCCACCAATTTTAACTTTTTGATCATCCGTTAACATAGGAATAGCCATGGCTATGGCAGTATAATCATTGATAAGTATTAATTTGTTTAAGTTCAGTGCTTTTTTCAGCGCTGTTTGTGAGAACTGCCAAGGTAAGTTAGTCATCGAGATGATGTCAGTATCTACCGGGCAAGCGATAGCTAGACAGGCATTAATACTGACTTGTGCTATTTCTTTCTCCGTTAAGTAACATTGAATTACGTCTAGTAAACAAGAGAAATCTCGACATTGATAAGTTTCAATATCGATAAGCGTGTTATTGCTGTCACTTATGGCAAGTCTGATATTTGTGCCACCAATATCGGCAACAAGGTTAACGGGATCGTTCATATTTATTTATCACTTTTCAAATTGATATGACTAATTTAAGGGCTGTCATATCAATACCCGTTCCACTTGAAAATGCAGGATTCAGCTGGAATTTTAAACGCCTTTAGGTAAGGCATTGATTAAAGAGAATAGTTATTCTATTGTCGAAATCAATAACGCAGCATAAAACGTTTATAAACCAGCTTTTCGGGGACACCTGAGCAAAACATATTATTCGTTACATTTTTTTAAGGACGCTACATGGATGTAGCTTCTTAGAGAATGCAGGAGCACATTCTCCTGAATAACCATTAACAAAAAATGTGGCTTGTTTATGATTCGCTCAAGTTTCCTGAAACGAGCATCTTCAAGTGGAGCGGGTATCTACAGCTCTTAATGATCACCTCATCCTATGATGCTTTACAAAACATAGGCGAGTGAATTTTAGTTACTTTTACATTTCCTCTAAACGAACACCACGCGTTTCTTTTATGTATTTTATGACGAAGAATATGCTCAGCAATGCTGATACTGTATATAAACCATAGGCGCCAGCCAAACCAAAACTACCTAATAATATCGGGAAGGTCATGGTAATGGCAAAGTTTGCTAGCCATTGGGCACTTGCCGCGATAGCTAAAGCAGCACCACGGATGCGGTTATTAAACATTTCGCCTAACAACACCCAAACGATGGGCCCCCAACTTAAGCCAAAAAACACCACAAACAAATTAGCCATAACCAAAGCCACTGTGCCGGTAGTATCGCTTAAGGCCAATTGACCTGCTTCATCTAAACCACCTGTGCCAAAGATAAAGGTCAGCGCACCTAAAGTGACAAACATACCAACACTACCGACCAATAATAAGGGTTTACGGCCGATTTTGTCCACCAGTGCAATGGCAATGAAGGTAGCGATGATATTGGTTGTGCCGGTGATCAGGTTAATAAATAACGCTTGTGATTCGTCATAACCCGCGGCTTGCCATAGCTCCGCGCCATAATAAAACACCACATTAATACCGACAAATTGCTGGAATACCGACAATCCGATACCTACCCAAATGATAGGGTGAATTTTTTTCTTACCGTCAATAAAAAGATCCATAATGCTTCGCTTTTTATCACCTTGCAGAGATTTTTTAACTTCTTCAATTTGCTCATCTTCAACACCCGTTGCTATGCGTTTGAATATAGCTCTGGCTTGCTCAATCTGACCTTGAGCGACTAAATAGCGTGGTGACTCAGGAATGAATATCACCCCCACTAAAAATAACACAGCCGGCAGTAACTCTATCCAGAACATCCAACGCCAAGCGGCGAAATCCAACATCAAAATAGCTTCAGCGCCGCCAGCCTCAGCGGCAATGATGTAGTTACTTAAGAAAGCGGAAAACAAACCCAATACTATGGCTAATTGCTGCAAGGTCGCTAAACGTCCTCGTAAAGCTGCAGGGGCAACTTCTGCGATATAAGCAGGAGCCAGTACTGATGCAGCACCTATACCTAAGCCGCCAATCAAACGATAAAAGATAAATTCAGCCGACGAATTTGCTATACCAGAGCCAAATGCGCTAATGGCAAAGATAATCGCAGTAATGATCATGATGGGTTTACGGCCAAAGCGGTCAGATATGGGCCCGGCCAGCAAGGCACCAACAGCACAACCTAGCAGCACCGAGGCGACATTAAAGCCAGTTCCTATGTCGCTAGAATCAAAGGCCTTTCCTAATGCGGTTACTGTGCCATTAATAACACCGGAGTCAAAACCAAAGAGAAAACCACCCAGGGCTGCCACGGAGGAAATAAATAATACGTATAAAAATGAGGTTTGAATTTCTTCAGTGTCGTGCAGTTTTTGTATTGCAATATCAGGCGCAGGGGCGGTCATCTAATGGTATCCTTTTAATTGGTCTGTATAGGTATAATTAACTAGGTAAATAATCATTGAATTCATAAACTAAAAGCCTTTTTATTATGTTATTGCATGCAAGTGTTCACACTGCTATGACGCTTTAAAAATAAAGAGTCTTTTAAGTAAGAAATATGATTAAAAAATAAAAGTACCAAACAAAAAATCAGTTTTAGTCAAAAAATATGAAAACAACATTCTGTTTGGCAAAGGGAGTTTAGTTAACGGAATAAGGCATCATTCAACTTTGTTTTCTCAATACTACTAAGCCTGTATTCACTCTATCAGTCTTAATATTAAAATTTTGTTCGAGCACGGCGATTAGCCCTTTTACATCACCGGTTTTAAAGCGACCAGCTATTCTTATCTGCTTCAGCTCTTCATCAGCAATTTCAAACGTTACCGAGGTATAACGGTTCACTTCAGCCATCGCTTCAGCCAAGGTTTCACCAGTAAACACTAAGTTGCCTTGTCGCCAAGATAAACTTTTCTTAATAGTCTTATCATCTATAACAGACACGGTATCTACGCCAGTCTTCGCTAACGCTAAGGAGGCAATTTCCCCTTTAGATACCGCTAATGAACTGGCTGGTATGCTGAGCGCTTCTTCGTTAACTTGTTGTTTTTCTTTAAGCTGGCCAATAATTACTTTACCTTCGGTAACAATAAGCTCTATTTCACTTACCTTAACCTGCACACTAAAAGCAGTACCTACTGCTTGAATGACTTTTTGATTAACAACTACACTGAGCGGTCTAGATTTATCATGGGCAACTTCGACATGCAGTTCACCGCGCTGTAAATTAAGCAATCGATAATCATCGGTATAACGTACTAATAAAACACTATCAGTATTAAGCAATACCTTGGAATTATCCGATAAATAAATAGTGCTGCTCTCACCCACCGCTGTTTGGTAACGAACAAACTGTTGTTCTTCTTGCCATAACCAATTCAAATTATTATCGGTAAAGAAAGCTACCAGTAATGCCATGACCAATGAAGCGGCTAACGCTATTGGCCATTTTGCTGAACTGACTTTAGTTTCTGCTTTATTGGCAGCAGGAAAAAGATCAGCTAAACGGTCAAGGGAGTCCATTTTGTCCCACATGCTGGCCATTTCTATGATCAACTTTTGATGTTGAGCATTTTCTGCCAACCATAGCCTAAATTCAGTTTGCTCAGACTCAGTTAAGTTTCGATCCATTCTGGCTACCCATAAGCTAGCTTGATCAAACATAACATCATCGTCATTATTATTGAGGGAATAAACGTTAGTCATGAGCGATCTCCTCTCAACTGATGGTTTTTTTTACTATTTTTCATTGTTTCCGTTCTTTCTTCTTTAGTTAGTTGCATCATAAAATAGGTACAGCGTTTAACGCCTAAGGCTATATGTTTTTCTACTGTACTTTCACTAATAGACAATTTTTTCACAATTTCTTTTTGCGAGTAACCATAAACTTTCTTTAAAACAAATACCTTACGACATTGTATCGGCAACTGCCTTATTGCTTGGCAGTATTGACTAAACTCTTCGTCCGTAGCGACTTGCTGATATATGGCATCATCAGCACTAACAAAATGCTCAAATTCAGCCATATCGTCTACGGCATCAACCAATCTCACTTCAGCCCGCTTTAGGTGATCTATGGCTAAATTTTTTGCCGTTTTTAATAAAAATGAACGCGGCTGTTTAATGGCTTCTTTGTTTTCAATTTGGCATATACGTACGTAAGTTTCTTGGACAATGTCTTCAACTTCCCGCGGTGGCACAATACGCGAGATCACTCTGAGCATAGTCTGCCTAACGGCCATAAAACTGTTATGTAGTGTATTTTCTTTTGTCATAATGTTTGTTATCACTTTTTAGTTTTAGCTAAGCGTGAATTTTATTTTTTATCTATTGCTTACCTTTAAGACGAATGGCAAATAATTTTCCGCTAGTGTGGCTGATAAAAAAATACAAAAGGGCAAAAGTGTTACTCAAGCAAAATAAAACTACCAATAGTTAAACGACCTTTTTTCGGCGTCGATGACAAACCTAAAGCCGTATTTATATTGCCTGAATGCAATAAATTACTGGGATAGATAATCGCTCTATTTACACATGCTTCTACTGAATATAGCTGTTCGAACATGTTGTCGCTACCACTCATATAATGTGGGTTTTTATGTATTTGATTAGCAATAGCTTCTTTTTTTACTTGGCTAGCATAGGGATATAAACGCGCTTGCGTAATGGCCTCAAAACCGCTTTTTTTATGACGATAAAAAGCCGTGCCACCATGTTTTTTGTCACACAAATAGTGCACTATAGCAAGTTGATTACTTTGCGGGTTATCAATATGTGGCAGCATTTGCATTGGTCGCAATTGCTCGGCAGGCGTATCAGCAAGTGCTAAAGCTGACATAACCGTTTTGGCTGAACTAACAAGAGGAAAACCAAAATAAGATTGAAATAATGGCAAATACTGACTGCATATTTTCTCCCCATATTCCTTAGGCATTAACTTACGTTTACCGGGGTAAAAATTTTTATTATCCGCCTGAAAAGATGCCCCCTCACCAGCAAAACCAATTAGATCAGTGACTGAGTTGGCAAAATCATCAATAATCAGTAAAGGTGTTTTCTCTGCTCCAATAGTAATTTTAGTGATTTCTGGCTGATCATTTAAACTAAAATTAAACATCGATATACCTTACAAAATACATGAGAGCGGCTTAATAATTAGTTAATAAGCTAGACGTTTGTTTTTCAGATTAATCAAATTATGCATTTGCCCAAGAGAAATGATTAAGGCATAAATGGCCGGCAGTAAACCTGCTTTATGCAAAATAGCGATTTTTTCCTCCGGTAATGCAGCCAACTTTTCTTCATTAACCGTATACAAACCGTTTAAAGTTGTGCTTTGTTGATTAGCAAAAGTAATCTCCATTTTCATTACTTGCAATAGCTGCATTTTTTCTAACATTTCAACTAACTTTTTATTTGCTAACTCGCCTTGTAATAGCTGTACTAGGCAAGATTTAGCTTCCTGAAAACACTCTGTATCTGTACCATTTTCATTAAATAATGGCTGACCTTCATCGGCTGATATTGCTGGACTGTCACTATCAAAACAGACAACATAATCTCCTGAAGCCACTTGAGTTGCACTTTCTTCAGGATTACCGAGAAAGAAGGGCTGCCGCCTAATTTGTAAAGGCAGGTATAGCCCTTGCCATTCCCCTTCTTGCCAAAATAAGTTCTCTCCGGCTTCAAAACCCAACATGCCAGCACAGACAAATTGTCCAGTATCGGCATGTTTGGTTATCATTAAGGGATACTGTACTGCCATATTGCTAAACTCTGACATTACCGCAGGTACTAGGTGCAAATTAGCACCATGTAATTCGGCTTTACTGGCATCTACTTTTAAATTCAGGTGGTTTTTATTATCTATCGCAATTAACTGTGCCATTTATGATTACTCTTTTACGTGATACTACAATTTCAACTGGTTATGAAAACCTAACTTATTAAACTGAGTTAAATACGACTAAAACCATAGGTTTTAATTTTTTCTAATAACTCTCGGTTATTCGGTAATGATGATAACGCTTTATCAATTAAGACTTTATTTTTCATGAACTGACTATTAGCAAATTCACGGTCATCAAGTGTATAGGGGGTATGACAATAATCACTTTTAAAGCCCATACCATAAAGAACATATTGATAACTGGCCGCAGGAAATACTTCATTATTACTGGTGAAATCATGATCGGCTGGCGCGCGGTATTGCCACTCTGTCATCAAGTCTTGTAAGCTTTGCGGAATGGTTTTGGCATCTCGATTATCGGTCCAAAATGGCTCGGTTCTTTCACTTAAAATATAATGTAGTTTTAAGAAATCAATGATTCTATCCCAGCGGTATAACGCAGTTTCATTAAAACGTTTAGCTACAATATCCATCACCACTCTTGATGCGGGCAATTGTTCACTGATCATTTGTGCCGCAAGCTCCACCATAACTAAAGCTGAAGCTTCCAGCGGCTCTAAAAATCCGGCTGACAAACCTACCGCAACACAATTGTTTTGCCAAAATATCTCTCTGTGACCACTGATAATAGGGATTTTACGCACGTTAAGTGATGAAAATTTATCGCCAACATAGTCAGCAAGTACCGCTCTAGCTTCTGCTTCAGTTGAGTGTTTACTTGAATAAACATAACCAACACCACGACGATGTTGTAAACCTATATCCCAAATCCAACCCGCTTGTTGTCCGGTAGAAATAGTATGCGAAGCGATAGGTGAGTCTTCTGAATTATAAGGTACTTGCACCGCGAGTGCGGTATCAATAAATAAAATGTCATCACATTTTTTAAAAGGTACTTGGTAATGTTTGCCTAACAGAAGTGATGAAAATCCAGTGCAATCAACAAAAAGTTCACCGGTAATATCCCCATGATTTTGGGTGCTGACTGAAATAATATCACCCTTCTCGGCATTATTACCTGTCGTGTCATTATCAGCGCTATTTATCGCAATAACGTCATCAATGATATGCGTGATACCGAGCTTTTTTTGGCAATGTTTTTGTAGAAATAGACCAAATTTCACCGAGTCTAAGTGATAGGCATAATTAGCAACATCAGCAAACTCTGCATGTCTAATTGTTTTTGGCGCAAGCCCTCGCTCACAAATAGCTTCTTGAAAACAGACATCATTTGAGAATGAGTTAATAGGCTCATTATTTTGTGTTGGTTGTGCTTGCTTAGCTAGCCAATGTGCTGCTAAGTCGGTTTTGCCAAACCCTTGTGGTAAAACTAAAGGGTGGTAATAAAAGTCATCTTCAGTACCGTCAAACCACTTAGCAAACTTAGCGCCTTGTTTAAAGCTAGCATCACATTCACGAATAAAATCTGTTTCACTAATGCCTAAAGCTTTCAGTGTGCTACGCATAGTTGGCCAAGTCCCTTCACCAACACCAACAGCAGGAATGTTAGCGGACTCAATAAGAATAACTTTTAAGCCCTGCTCGGTATTACTTTTGTGTTTAGCTGCTAAGCGCCCAGCGGTTAGCCAACCAGCAATACCACCACCAACAATGACCACTGTTTTTGTTAATTTATTCATGATTTACGACCAAGTATTTTAGTGTGTAAAGAAGCGGTTATAAGCGTAGGGAAATAAACTCATCTATAAATTTTATTGCTTATAAATACAAAATAAGACTTCTAGTCCCTATCAACAGAGATAGAATAGAAGTCTTAATCTAGTAAAATACGCTAACTAGAATGTGCCACGTACACCAACAGATAGTCGACGACCACTATCAACGATATCTAATAATTGATTAGAGAAACGTCCGCGACTATGAGTGAATTCTTCCGTTAAGTTAATACCTTCGACAAATACCGTAATTTGCTCAGTAATGTCATAACTAGCACTAGCATCCCACTGAAAATATTCTTCAACGTAAGTAACACCATCACCAGCACCTTGACTAAGGCTGGACAGGAAAGTATCACGCCAGTTATAAGCGATACGACCTTGGAACGGGCCACTCTCGTAGAAAGCAACAAAGTTAGCTGAATCACTTAACCCGGTTAACGCAAAGACTTGCGTAATATCAGTATTATCTAATTCTGCATCACTACTAACAAGCGTAGCATTTGCCATCAGGCCAAAACCCGAATCAAAGATATGTTGTGCCGCTAGTTCCCAACCATCAATAATTGCCGACTCGCCATTACTTGGTGCTGTATTGGTAAATACTGCTACTTGGTCAGCCGGATCTGGCGCACTGACGTCATTGCCTGTAGAAGGATCAGTTAACAAGCTACCATCAGAAGTAACAAACTCTTTAGGAGATTTACTACTAATAATAAAGTTATTAACATCCTTTCTAAAATATCCCGCAGAAAGATAACTAGCATCACCGTAATACCATTCAAGTGATAAATCTAAGTTGTCGGAAGTAAAAGGTACTAACGCAGCATTACCACTTGAAGATTGTAAATTACCTTGGCGAGTGGTGTCCAAAGTTGTTATAGGACGTAAACTACTTAAAGTAGGACGTGATAAAGTTCTTGATACTGCAGCACGAGCAACTATTTCATCAGTTATTTCTAATTTAGCGCTCAGATTAGGTAAAAATTCACCATAGCTACTGCTTTCATTAAATGCTGATGCTGGACCATATGATGCAAGCATTTCTGTCGCATCAAGAATGCTTAATGATTCAACGTTAGCTTGTGTAGCACCGACATTAACATCAGTGTTTTCATAGCGGAAACCTGCTGTGCTATAGATAAGCATACCGGCAATCTCACCCTCAAAATCAGCTTCTAGATATAAAGCGGTAGTTTTTTCTTCAACTTCAAACGAGTTGTTGGTTTTTACTGCATCAAAATTAACACCTTCCACATCACCTAAGAAATCAAATAATGCTTCACCATCAAAAGATAACCACTGTGTTGGTGTGCGGCCGCTACCACTAACGCCACTTAAAAAGTCACTGCCTGCATCAAATATTTCTTGTGGAAAGGCACTCACATCAGGGAAATCTTGGTAGTTACAATAAGTACAGTGAATACCGCTATCAGTGTTATTCCAAGTATTTACTGTTTTAGTTTCAGACGAATACATCACACCAAAACGGGCAGCCGCAAAACCTGTATCTCCATCAGCTGTCCAAACGTTACTCCACTTAAGTTGAGTAACATCATCTTCAACTTCTTTACTGCCACGAATCATTACATGGGCACCACTGTTGGCCGTATCTAAATAATTAGAAACACCTTGTGGCGGCACATAATCAGGGCTGTTTGGATCTTGATTAACACCATCACCTTCTTGTTGACCACTATAGATTGTAGTATCAGCATCAGCAAAATTAGAATAATAAGGCAAAATATTATTATCCAGAGTCCATTGAACTCGGTTGGCATAACCTAATAATGCTAAGCTACCGCCTCGGCCATTATTGGCTTCTCGTTTAGCATTAGAGTTACTGATATCAAATTGCATATTCAAATTATCATTAACATCCCAATCAAAATTTAGACCAATAGAAAGTGAATCAGTTAAACGATCCCCTTTTTTGGCGTGAAAATCAGTGGCTAAGCCTACTTGTTGATACATGTCCGTAACAGTACCGTTAGCATCAACAACAACATTTTCAACATTATCAGAGGTAAACCAATGACCATATGAGCTAGTATCTGATTTAACATCAAAATCAGAATATAAGGCATCAGCGGTAATGATAAGATCATCAGTAGGTGCGTACTGTAATACTAAATTAGCATTAGTACGTTCACGTTTTTCTGTGGTAACCAATGAATCAAAATTTTGTGGAATAAAAACATTACCGGTATAAACTTCTCCGGATGTTGTTGTTGGAATGCCACGAGTAAAAGATGAGTTTTCACGCCAACCGGCTGATTGAGCACGATTTAAACGTGTTTCACGTTCTAAATATGATACGGCAAATAAAGCACCAAAGGTATCATCATTAAAAGTATTGCTAATTAACAATGAGGCTTGCGGAGAGGTTTCTTCACTATTACCATCATAAATAGCTTTAACACTACCCGCTAGTTTAAAACCGTTAATCGCAAATGGTTTTGCCGTCTCGATATTAACAGTAGCACCAATACCACCTGACTGAACCGTTGCTGATGATGTCTTATGCACATCTAAGCTACTTACCATTTCTGCAGCAATGGTATCAAAACTGAAGTCACGCCCAGGATCTTCAGATGCTTGTTGTCGACCATTAACAAGCACGGTATTAAATTGTGGACCAAAACCACGTACGGTTATTTTTTGACCTTCGCCACCCGATCTATCTATTGAAACACCAGTAATGCGCTGCAATGACTCTGCTAGGTTGGTGTCTGGAAACTTACCAATATCTTCAGCAGAAATAGAATCAACTACACCACTTGCTTCACGTTTAGTATCTAAAGCACGGCCAAGCGCTCCTCGAATACCGGTAACGGTAATTTGTTCAATTTCTTTTTCTGCCACTTTATTTTCTTCAGCGCTCGCTTGCACTGAGGCAGTAGACGCTAAAATAGCGACAATTGCAGTCGATAATGTATTTTTTTTAAACATGTTATCTGTCTTCCCCAAATCATTTCTATTATTTATGGAAAGCAGACCTTGATCACTCAATGTTGCGACTAACTCTGTACCCTCAAGCAAAAGTTCAATGGCTTGTTCAATAGAATAATTGCCAGTTAACTTATTCGCAGTAGTAGCGCTTACTTTATCAAATGAAAAAATAAGCGTTAAATCTGCCTGCTCTGCAAATTGAGTGAGCGAAAGATCTGCTCTTTGCTGAGGAATATTGAACAAAATAGCATTAGCTAACTCGGTACACTGAACATAAGGTACACATGTTAGTGTTAGTACTGCCGCAAGGCCAAGTGAGTTAATTTTTCGCTGCTCAACAACTTCAACAGTAAGCTTTTCGCTTACAAATATTAAAGACGATTGAAAAAAACTTTTCCGCCAGTGCATTAGTAACCTTTTGTTATTTTTTAGTGAGAAAATGTAATTTGAGCTAAAGTCATTCTTACAAAACTAAATTATATTTACTAGGTAAATAATTCTGCCTGAGTATTTCAGATGATAAAAGGGAGTTTTAGAAGGAGTTATGAGCAAGGTTTTCATATACCAGCAGACATATATGGTTAATGAAAATCGTACAGATTAAACTGTCATCGAAAAACGCACACGTGAAATAAAGGGTAAGTTAAATGACCGCCGAAGGCTTATTCTATGACGGGCTAAAGTAAGCGCCCAAGCCGCGTTTAATACCAAACTTTAGTTGGTCACTACAATTACCCTCAGAGTATAGATGCTAATGTCAGGTATCCTGAATATAGTGGACATTAGAGTCGGAGCTGCTATGAACGTTATTGCAATAAAAAATTAGCAATAAAAATCAATCCTAAACTGTCAGTAAATAGCGAGGTGTTGTATTAACTAATGGGAACCTATCAAGAGCAATTAAAAGCTTAGAATAAAAAGGCGCTATGTGCCCCTTTCCGCCATAGAAGTAGAAATTTATGTCCGCTATATGATCGGAAAGTTGACCTTAACATTCAGTAAGTCTTTATGTCTCGAATGCGCACATTTTAGACAGTAACTTCGAATACAAAACCTGCCGATTAGACCCTCACCTAGCCGAAGAAAAGCGGATATAGCCTACTGACTTCTGATATCATCTTAAGCATTGATTATTAACTATTGGAT
>NZ_JABSOV010000094.1 GCF_013215345.1 Colwellia sp.
TTTTAAGGTAAGTTAGGGATGTTCTGGTCGGAACTTGGCTAGGGTTATTCGGCTGAGTTTTAAGCATAAAAAATCCATTTTTATTAACTGCCCAGAATAATGCAGTTATAGATAATAAAAATGGATTTAGCTAAGCCTATAAGCAGATCAAAAAAGGATTAACCGTAAATTGTTGGTATCGCTTGTCTTTTATGTTGTGTTTTTTTATAGATATTGATGATGTGTTCACTAACGGTCGTGGTTACTTGCTTACCTTCTAAGAAGTTATCTAATTGCTCATAACTTATACCTAGGGCATCTTCGTCAGTTTTACCAGGCTCTAGCTCTTCTAAATCAGCGGTCGGTGCTTTATCAACGAGAATACTTGGCGCGCCAAGACTTTTAGCAAGTGCTCTGACTTGTCTTTTTGATAAACCAAAAAGTGGTGCTAAATCGCAGGCACCATCACCCCATTTGGTGAAGAAGCCGGTGATGTTCTCTGCACTATGATCTGTACCCAGCACTAAGCCGCCAACAATACCGGCAATATGATATTGTGTCGCCATGCGTGCTCTCGCTTTTACATTACCTTTAGAGAAATCTATATGAGCATCATTAGCGGTTAACAGCTCAGCTTTACTCATCGCCTGTAAAACCTCATGATGAATACCTTCAACCCCCACTTGTACATTAGTGGTTAAACAGTGACTTGGCTGAATAAAATTTATTGCTTGTTGGGCATCATCTTCATCTGCTTGAATACCATAAGGTAAACGTACCGCGATAAATTGGTAATGCTTGCTATGACTACCTTCAGCTTGTTGCGCATTTAATTCATTAATCGCAAGTTGTGCTAACCGGCCACAAGTTGAAGAGTCAACACCACCGCTTATTCCCAAGACTAAATTGCTTAGTCCTGATTGTATTAATTGTTTTTTGATAAAGGCAACACGGCGATTAATTTCAAATTGAACATCAATTTCAGGGATAACTTTCATTTCGGCAATGATGGTTTGCTGATCCATAAGACTTCCTAGCTGGCAAGTGGGTAAAGTATGTTGTTTTCACTAGTTTAACAAAATTAAAAGCCAATTGGATATTGCTAAATAGCATTAAACACGCTGTAATATCTTTATTAGTGAAATCAATGCAACTTTAACTGACGAGCAACGCAGATGAAAAAAATAGAAGCGATTATTAAGCCATTTAAACTGGATGATGTAAGAGAAGCCCTTGGCGAAATAGGTGTTACTGGCATGACTGTTTCTGAGGTTAAAGGTTTTGGTCGCCAAAAAGGTCACACTGAACTTTATCGTGGTGCCGAATACATGGTTGATTTTTTACCCAAAGTGAAATTAGAAATTGTTATTGCCAAAGAAGATGTTGAACGTTGTGTTAATGCGATTTTAGAAACTGCGCAAACAGGTAAAATTGGCGATGGTAAAATTTTCATTACCGATGTAGAGCGAGTTATCCGTATTAGAACGGGTGAAGAAAACCGAGACGCTATATAGTTATAGCAGCAGACATAGTCATAGTTCAAGTGCGGATGTAATCAGCTTTACCGTCGCACTTGGCATCAAAAACACCCACTTTAATACCTCTTATTTATACTCCATCATTTATTGTTTTTTAGCTTAAAACAAGCTCGGAATTACCTATCAAACCAATAAAAATGTCCGATTGTTTTACACTTTAGTCACTGCGTAAATGAGCCTTGTTAACAACTGCTTAATAAATATACCTAATTGTATTTTGGTTCAATTTATGCAGCTTTTCTTATAACACGTTTTTCTGTCGAATATTATCAAAGCTGTTTAATGGTTATTTAATAACAAGAGGAAATGCTATGAAGTACATTATTCAATTCATGAGCTTATTTTTTTTATTGGCATTTAACTTATCAGCGTCAGCATCACTTATCGACTGTGATCTAGGTAAGGTGTACTTAACCGATGTACAACTGGCAGTTGAGTCTCCATCAGTTCCATTTCCTGATCCGGATGATCCTAGTACTACTAGTATCCCTCCTCAAAGTTACAGCGCTTGTGAGGGGGTCTTTAGTGGTAACGATCAACCATACCCAGGAGGAGCTAATATAGGAGAATATATGGATGGTTTACTTAATGGACAACCGCAAAAATTTAGCGGTAATGCGGATGATGATCTTTATGAAGACAATACCATTTTTGACCCTTTTTATACTGATGGAAATGATCCAGTAACTGGTAGTGACACATTTAATGATAATCTTGCCTTTATTATTGCACCAGACCATTTACAAAACTTAACTCCGGATGATGATGTGCTTGACGATCCAGGTTGGGTCTATTTAGGTAAAGATGATGGAGATATTAATGAAAGTGGCGAGGGAGATGGATTTCAATATTCTGATACCGGTGTTGGCATCGTTAATAACCTTATTGATGATCCTGAAGATGACGATTATGATAACTTGACCGGTATTGATATTGAAAAGCTAATAACTGTCGACTTTACCTGTTACCATGACCTTGAAACTCTTACTGGCAGCTTTGATTTAGGCGATACTGATACCGACTGTACTGAAGGGACCTGGTCAATAATGCCTGACTGGGATATTGTTAACCTGTTAGATGAGTTATTTGGTGAGGGGGTATTTGATCATTTAGCCTTAGTTTTTAAGGCAGGTAATGAATTTGCTGTCTTTGACTTTAACTTTCAAGGTGGTCCGCTAAATTTAGAGGTGCCTTATAACTTAGGTGGTACCTTCGACGTGAGCGATGTCTTTGAAAATTCCCAAGGGATGCCTAAAGGTATCTCACATATTTCAGTCTGGGCACGGGATCCAGCAGGTTTCACTACTACTGAAATGCCAGAGCCAAAATCTACAATGTTGATGTTGTTGGCTGTTGCTTTGTTAGTGCTACGTGTTAAAAGTAACATTCTTTGTTATAAGCTTTAATTAATACTGTACATAATAAAGGGTGATTAGTTAGTTTCAGTTAGCTGTAAAAGGATCTGATATTCTTGAAATAACTGCTTAAATAACTGCTTAAATAACTTAATAAAAAAGCTGAATTGCCTAGGTAATTCAGCTTTTTTATTCATTAATATAGAGGTTAGGCAGTACTAACTTTCTATCTTACTAGCCTGTTGTTTGGGTAGTTAGCCGCAAGTACTTGCATAGCATTTTTCTTTAAGTCAGTAAGTGCTAACTTATCGTAACTCTCAATCATTATCTCAAGAGCTTGCTCTATTTCAGGGCTTGGCGCGAAGTATTCAACGATATAACGACCACGATTTGCCGCAGAGGCATACGCTTCGCGTTTAATATAATATTTAGCAACGGCTATTTCGTATTGTGCCAAGCGAGATTTTATCGCAATCATGCGTTTACGTGCATCGGCAGCATATTTGCTGTCAGGGTAGTCAGTTACTATGCTTTTAAAATCTTTAAAAGCGCTACGCGAAGCTTCAGGATCACGATCGGTACGGTCAATACCGGCTAAATCTTGAAATAAGTTTTCTTCGGTAGAAATATTGATAAGCGCCCGCATGTAATAAACATAATCAACATTTGAGTTATTTGGGTTTAATCTTAAAAACCTGTCGGTTAAAGCAATACCTTGCCCTGCATTACCACTTTTATAGTAAGCATAAATTAAATCTAGCTGTACTTGGTGAGAAATTGGACCAAAAGGAAAGCGAGAGTCAATAGCGCCAAGTATTTGAATGGCTTTTTGATATAAACCATTATCAAGTGCTGTTCTGGCATCAACAAATAAAGACTGTGCCGATTTATCCGGTACTTTTTCAATGTCATCATCAGATGATGAACAGCCAGTTAGGGTCAAGGCTAAAACGGTTAAAATAATTTTTACTGTCAATTTATCCATGAAATTTATTATCGCTACTTTGTTTTAATTAAAATAAATATCAAACCACCGCGTAAACGGGTAAAATGTTTTTATATTTAAGAATAAGCATTCTACCCTAGCAACCTTACCTTGCACAGTGCAAATGGTAATTTGATTAATTCGCTAGGTTTAATCGAGTTTAAAGAGAGTTTAATGTCAGAAATCATTCAACATAAAGATATTGTACCTGAATCATGTTTAGGTAAACGCTTTGACCAAACATTAGCGATAATGTTTCCTGATTATTCACGTTCACGGATAAAAGAGTGGATTTTAGCCGGACAAGTGCAGGTTAATAGCGAAGTTCTTACCCGTCCTCGTGAGAAAATGTATGGCGGTGAAGTTGTTGAAATTAATGCAAAAGTTGAAACTGAGTTACGTTTTGAAGCTCAAAATATTCCATTAGATATTGTCTATGAAGATGAATATATTTTAGTGATAAATAAACCAGTAGGTTTAGTTGTTCATCCTGGTGCAGGTAATCCTGATGGGACTTTGCTTAATGCTTTATTACATCACTACCCACAAATCGGCGTAGTGCCAAGAGCTGGTATCGTGCATCGTCTTGATAAAGATACTACCGGCCTAATGGTTATCGCTAAAACGATTGCCGCGCAAACCAACTTAGTTGAAGCGATGCAATTACGTGAAATTACTCGTGAGTACGAAGCGATTGCCTGTGGTGTTATGACAGCGGGTGGTTTGGTTGATCAGCCAATTGGTCGTCATTCTACTAAGCGTACGCAAATGGCAGTGTCATTTGTTGGTCGTCCTTCAGTAACACATTACCGTGTGATGGAGAAATACCGTTTACATACTCGTTTACGTTTACGTTTAGAAACCGGCCGCACACATCAAATTCGTGTGCATATGTCACACATTACCCATCCGTTAGTAGGTGACCCTGTTTATGGTGGTCGTCCTCGTCCACCAAAAAATGCAACACCAGAGCTGTTAATGAAGTTGCGTAGCTTTAAACGCCAAGCACTGCACGCTGCCATGCTATCTTTATTTCATCCAATTACCGGAGAAGAAATGACTTGGCATGCAGAGTTACCGGAAGACTTTGTTGAGTTAGTTAAGCTTCTTCAAGACGATAACAAGCTTAATGCCGAAGAAGAATACTAGTTATAGTAATCAGGCTCTTTTTGAAAGTGAGCCTTTTCAATTTACCAACTCGGCTTTTGAGTTGGTAAATTGGTCGTCTTTTTTTACCTCTAAACCTACATTTAAGCTTATATCTAAACCTACAGCTATAACTAGGTCTAAATCATCATTTGCCACTTCATACCCAATAAGCGATAAAATACTCGCTCTACAAACAACGCGACTTTCTCCTCTGCAGATATCGCCACTAAAGATAAATGAGCAAGATTTAACAGCCACACCCTCAAATAATCAGCAGTTAAAAAATGAAAAGTTAATCAGTAAAAGCTCCCCATTTGGTGCCTTTAATTTAGGTTTGCATGTCGGCGATAGTGCCGAAAAAGTGAATCATAATCGTAATGTGTTAAAACAACTTCTTCAGCAGAAGTTAAGCAAGCAGCAGCTAACTCAAAAACCTTCACCTCATTGTAAACTCATCGAAGACGTTCAAATTCAGTGGCTCAAGCAAGTCCATGGTAATGAAGTAGTAGAAGTCATGGCTGTAAATGAGCAAGTGATAACTGCCGATGCCAGTATTACTCGTCAGAAAAATATTGCTTTGGCAATAATGACAGCCGATTGCTTGCCCATATTACTCAGTCATAAAGATGGCACTGAAGTTGCGGCTATTCATGGCGGTTGGCGTCCATTAGCCACGAATATTATCGAAAAAACCTTAGATAAAATGCACAGTAAGCCTGCCGAACTAGTGGCCTGGCTCGGTCCCTGTATTGGTAAAGGTGCTTTTGAGGTCGGTAGTGAGGTTAAAGAGACGTTTACTCAACAAGGTGTGGCTTTTAATAACGCCTTTATAAAGCAAGAAAATGGTAAGTACTTGGCAGATTTACAGAAAATTGCGCAACTGCAGTTACAAGCCTTGGGCGTTAGCGCTATTTCTGGTTTAGCTGAATGTACCTACCAAGAAACAAATAAGTATTATTCCTATCGAAAAGAGCGAGTCACGGGTCGTATGGCGAGTATTATTTGCAGGCGTTAACTTGTAGGTGTAAGTTTGCAGAAGATAATTTTCCAGTGTTATTTCTCCTAAGATAATAGCTTAGTCAATTCCCCCCAGTTTATTGTTTTATATCAAGCTTATATTTGAAATAACATTGAAAAATAATCTTTTAGCCTTATAACATTAACAATGTTTTAAAGAATAAATCATAGCCAGAGAGTTAATTAATCCTCGGGTGTCAGGAGATAAAATGCGTTTAGATCGTTTTACCCAATCATTTCAAGAATCTATTGCTGATGCGCAATCACTTGCTTTAGGCAAAGATCATCAGTTCATTGAGCCTATTCATTTAATGTTAGCCTTGCTCAATCAAAACGGTAACTCTGTTATTGCCTTGTTAAAAAGTGCTGCTATTGATGTGCGCTCTTTACGTCAGAAAATTGAAGCGGCCTTAGCGTCTTTAGCACAAGTGCAAGACAGCGGTGGCGATGTGCAATTATCTGCAGCCTCAGGTCGAATTTTAAACCTTTGTGATAAACATGCACAAAAAATGTCTGATAAATATATTTCTTCAGAAATGTTTGTCTTGGCCGCTATCGAAGATAAAAGCACCTTAGGAAACATTCTCTCCGAATTAGGGGCAAATCAACAACGGATAAAATCGGCCATTGAACATATTCGTGGTGGGCAAAAGGTTGATGACCAAAATGCCGAAGATGTTCGCCAAGCTTTAAATAAGTATACGGTGGATTTAACCGAGCTTGCTAAGCAGGGCAAACTTGATCCTGTTATCGGTCGTGATGATGAAATTCGTCGTACATTACAAGTTTTACAGCGTAGGACTAAAAACAACCCGGTATTAATAGGGCAACCAGGTGTTGGTAAAACCGCTATTGTTGAAGGCTTAGCGCAACGTATTGTTGACCATGAAGTTCCTGAAGGCTTAAAAAACAAGCGGGTATTATCACTGGATATGGGCTCGCTGGTTGCTGGCGCAAAATATCGTGGTGAATTTGAAGAACGTTTAAAAGCTGTTTTGAATGAATTGTCACAAGAAGAAGGGCAAGTCATTCTATTTATCGATGAATTACATACCATGGTCGGCGCAGGAAAATCAGATGGCGCTATGGATGCTGGTAATATGTTAAAACCCGCGTTGGCCCGTGGTGATTTGCATTGTGTCGGCGCAACTACGCTTGATGAATATCGCAAATATATTGAAAAAGATGCTGCACTTGAGCGACGCTTTCAAAAAGTATTAGTTGAAGAGCCCAGTGTTGAAGATACTATTGCTATTTTACGTGGCTTAAAAGAGCGTTATGAGTTACATCACTCGGTAAATATTACTGATCCGGCCATTGTGGCAGCAGCGACTTTATCTCATCGTTATATTAGTGATCGACAATTACCGGATAAAGCTATTGATCTTATCGATGAAGCTGCATCGAGTATTCGTTTACAAATGGACTCGAAACCCGAAGATTTAGACAGGCTCGAGCGACGATTGATTCAGTTAAAGCTTGAGCAAAGAGCCTTGGCAAAAGATGAAGATGAGGCCTCTATCAAGCGCTTGGCACTCATTTCAGAGCAAATTGCTGAAAAACAGCTGAAGTATGATGAATTAGATGAAGTGTGGACCACAGAAAAAGCCGCACTTTATGGTGCTCACACCATTAAGGAAGAACTTGAGCAAGCCAGGATTGAGCTGGAAGCAGCAAGGAGAACTGGCGATTTAAATCGTATGTCTGAATTACAATACGGTAAACTCCCCGAGCTAGAAAAACAATTAGATCTAGCTAGCCAAGCTGAAATGCAAGAAATGACTTTGTTAGCTAATAAAGTAACCGAAGTTGAAATTGCTGATGTGCTCAGTCGCGCTACCGGTATTCCTGTTGCTAAAATGCTCGAGCAAGAGCGTGATAAGTTATTAAACATGGAAGATAGCTTACATCAGAGTGTTATTGGTCAGCATGAAGCGGTAACTTCGGTAGCTAATGCCATTAGACGTGCTCGGGCAGGTTTGAGTGATCCTAACCAGCCAATCGGTTCTTTTTTATTTTTAGGGCCTACAGGTGTCGGTAAAACGGAGTTAACCAAAGCCCTTGCCGAGTTCTTATTCGACTCTCAAGATGCCTTAATTCGTGTTGATATGTCAGAGTTTATGGAAAAACACTCGGTAGCACGTTTAGTTGGTGCGCCACCAGGCTATGTTGGTTATGAAGAGGGCGGTTATTTAACTGAAGCGGTACGCAGAAAACCTTATTCTGTTATTTTGCTTGATGAAATAGAGAAAGCTCATCCCGATGTTTTTAATATTTTATTACAGGTACTCGATGATGGCAGGTTAACGGATGGCCAAGGTCGTACTGTTGATTTCAAAAACACTGTTATTATTATGACCTCAAATATTGGCTCTGATGTTATTCAAGAGTTTGCTGGAGATAGTCAATACCAGCAAATGAAAACAGAAGTCATGAATGTTTTAGGACAATACTTTAAGCCTGAGTTTATTAATCGTATTGATGAGTCGGTTGTTTTCCACCCGCTGTTAGCTGGACAAATTAAGCAAATTGCTGAAATACAAATTCAAGCTTTGGCACAGCGATTAGCGGCACAAGATCTCAACCTAGAAATCACTGACCAAGCCATTTCGCTAATCTCTGCTGCTGGCTTCGATCCTGTTTTTGGCGCAAGACCTTTAAAGCGGGCTATTCGGCAAGAGGTTGAAAACCCGTTGGCACAAAAAATACTCAGTAACGAGTTTGCCAAAGGCAGTACAATTTTAGTGAAAGTTGTTGAGGGAGAATTAACCTTTAGCTGCAAATAATCTATAAGGTGATTTTTGCGGGAAATTTTGTGAATAAAACAACTTGTTATAGCGCTTTTTTTAGTAATTAGCCTTACTTGCTTTTTTAGGTAGGGCTAATTAGATTTTATCTTACTATTTACTACAGTAAAGGCCTTCATGCTTTTTACTTAAGGTAAGTTTCTCTTTTTTTTCTGCCTGAGTTAATGGGCGACTACCAATACTACCATCACTTTTTTCTTCACTGATATGTATATCATCTAACGAGTTTAACATTTTTATATTAAGTCGAGCAGCTTTACAGTTCTTCTCAAAGGTTTTCTTATTTTGAGCGATGATAATATCTTGTCTTTGTACCTGTGCTGCAACAATTTGTGCTGCTTTATCTTCTTCGGCAAGTGCTTTTCTTTCAGCTTTTGATAAGGCTTTAAATGAAGAAACTGTGCTTAGCTCAGTATAATCCTGCCCTTGCGGTAGGTTTTGACTAAAGTGAACGATGTTATTTTTATCAACCCAGCGATAAATAGCAATATTTTTTGCATTAGCAATGTTGGTGACTGATGAGGTTATAAGCGTTGCCGCTAGGAATATTTTAGTAAAAGAGAGTTGTTTAATGCTCATAGTCAAACCTTATTCTGCAACTTATAGGTAATGTACAACGGGTACCACAGCTATTTTTCGAGCTAAGTATGCGTAAGTATAGCTTTATTTTTGTGACCATAAGCTAGCAAATTATTAATATAATAACAAAGAGTTACTTTTGTTGGGCTTAGCTAGTTTTGTGTCGGATTTTTTTACACTTTAACGTACTGGTGTTAATGGTTGGTTAATTTAATGTAATTCTGACGGTAGCTATATGTAATATAAGGTTAATTTTATTTAGGCGCGATAATTGCTTTACTGCTATGCAATGTCGGTAGTCGCTTACTTTAGCAATTGAACGCTTATAAGCCTCGCCGTTATTAATACTATAAAAATAAAATAGCCATATTATAAATAGGAAGTAACATGTTAAATAAATTAATCTTACGCGCTTTTTTGTCACTATCTTTAGCCTTGAGTTTTACCAGTGCCAATGCCGCATTAATAACTCAAGACTTTATCTCTGATGCATCAGGTGATGTTATTGGTTCTATAACCATTAATACATTTCCAGCAGAAGTTGATGAGGGTTTCGGCACTATATATACTTGGGAAGAATTCGAGTTCTTTGGTATTGATATGTTAGCGCCAGCTGAAGCAGATGGTTTTCAATTTCTAGCTAGCTTTGATACCGCAGATTTTTCTTTAGGTCTTCACGATTTATCTTTCGATGTTGATGATGTTTTTGGCTGGTTTTCATGGAATGGTCAAGCAGCTTACGGTGCTGGTTTCGTTGATCTCTTTGATTTAGCTGGAAATCCAGATCCAGTTTTCGAAGCTTATTTTGAATATACTTTAGGTGAAGCATCTGTTGTACCTACTCCAGCTACTTTAGTACTTTTCTTAACAGCTGTTGCCGGCATAGCTGCCCGTCGTAAAAAAACTAATAAATAGTATTACTATATTTTGAAACTCTAGTTCAGCATTAAATTGAGCTAGTGCTAAAACATAGTTAAAGAGGCTTTACTTAGGTGAGGCCTTTTTTATGCCTGCTATTTTACTTGTTAATTTCTTGTCCTAAGTTAATTAGTTACTTAGCTAGATAAGCCGACTAAACCTATCTTTGCCTAATTGCCGTATACCGAGTTGCTAGGGTGCATAGAGCAGAGGGATACTCTCTACTCTCTCGCAGTGATTACTTGAAGAACCTTCATACGGCATAAGAGCTCCTTTCTACTCTGCCTCATATCTCCACTCGACACTTTATAATCATAATTTTAAAGATAAATATAAATGTTAGTTAACTTACTAGTGTAATAACATCGTTGTTGCACTAATAGCTCACTTTATGGGGAAGCGGTAGCGCTGATATTACAAGGTAAATATTTTACCAACTCATAGTTAATTGTAGTGGTTTTTAGCCGAGTTTTAGCTGTGCAGTTGCTGACAGTATTAAGCAGCTAGTCGCAAATGTATAGGTGAAGTACAGCAAGGTAAGCTTGGGTAATAACAGCAGATGGCTGCAGGTTTTGTAGTGAGTATTGTTTGGTTGATAGTTTGTTTGCTAAGCAAAGCTTAATAAAAAGCCCACTTAAACTTACTTTAAGTGGGCTTTGTCTATAACAGCTAGCTAATCCTAATTGAACGGAGTTTGCTAGAGAATGTTATTTACTAGTTTTTTAGTTCAAGTACTGTAGTACCTTCAGCTTCACCTTCACCATTAAAGTAAGTAACAGCACCCATATAAGTAGTACCTGTTGGTAGGCCTCTAGTCATAATAGTTGTGTAGTTAAAACGACCTTTAATTGCACGACGGCTAGACATTACACGCGTAGTACTCTCAGCTTGATCTGCAATCCAACCTACCATAGTGTAATCTGTAGAAGGAGCGTCACCTGTTGAGTAACCATGAATCATAGTTAAATAAACATCACCAACGCTAACATCTGCTCTAGGCTCAGGGTTAGTTAATATAACGTTTTCATTTGAACCATCGGTAAGTGAGTTAGCAACTTGAGCACATGACCATTTATCACAACGATAAACGTATAGGTCAAGGTCAGCACCTTCCTCTGCTACAAGTGCATCAGCTAAACTAAAGCGAGCAACTTGTGTACCTTCAGGGATATGGAACATGTGGTAAGCTGTACCAGCACCTAAAAATTCAAATTCTTTAGCTGGATCAGCTTCAACAGTACCTGCGGTGCCAAATGGTGCAACTAAACCAGCATGTTTAATACTTGTTCTGCCAGAGTAAAGCATCTTAACTGAGAAGCGGAAACGACCACGGTTAAGATCAGCAGATAGTAATTCAGGCACTTCAATTTTCACTGTAGGTACTGCTTTAATTGCTAGTGGTAAACGTACCGAGTGACCTGCACTATCTGTCCAGGTAATTGCACCAAATTTCCAAGCATCAACTTCAGTAGTGTCAGTTTTAGTAAAAGTTAATGCAAAGCTAGCTTTACCGCCTTCAGCTGCTACATCTAGTGTAGTTTCAGCTGTTTCATCGCCATTAGCGTCAAACGTTTGTACACTCACTTCAAAACCAGCTGGAGCTTCAATTGTAGCCGTGTAAGAAGAGCCAATCGGAGTTGCATTGGTAACTGTTCTGAAAATTGTTTCAGGTTCTAGTAACTCGGCAATAGCGATTGAAGGTAGGTTTAATTGACTAGCATCGGTACTAAAACCTGCAGTTGCTAAATCAGCACAACTAGTATCGTACGCAGCAACAAAGCTTTCTTTGTCTTGACCACAAAGGAAGGCTAGGTAATCAGCAAGGTTAGTATCAAACAATAGACCTGGATCTAAAGCTGAAACTGGCGCTATATGACCAGAACCAAAATCATATGGGTCAGCTTGTGTTGAACCATCTTCTTTCGTTAAGTTTTGACGAGCAGTTGTCATCATTGCAGATTTAATTTGCGCAGGACTCCAAGAACTATTAGATTCTTTAAATAATGCAGCCATACCGGCAATGTGCGGGCTAGACATAGATGTACCTTGTAGATACTTAAATGTCTCACCTTGTGTACCCAACATTGGTGCAGATGTAGTTGCCGCTAATATTTTAACACCAGGGGCCGTAATATCTGGCTTGATAATGTCGTAAGTGTTTAAGTTTGGACCACGTGATGAGAACGATGCAATGGTATTACCCACTTCAACCGCTTCACCTGAAGCTGCTGTGTCAGTAAAGATCACTGAAGTACTTTCAGCTAGAACACTTGCTGTTAATGCTTGACCATCAGCAAAAGAGATCATTGAACCAGTAATAGCTACTGCTGGATCTTCACCACCCATAGAAAATGGTGAGGTGCCGTCATAGGTATAAACAAGTGCACCAATCGCACCAGCATTTTGCGCATTGATGAACTTCTCAGTAAAAGAACATGAGCCACGAGCAATAAGTGCTACTTTACCTACTAATTCATCGCCATTAGTTAGAGGTGCATCATTACAGGCTTCAACTGGTTCTGCTAGAGCCAGCTCACCAGCAAGACCAACTGTTGCCGGAGCAAAACCTGCAGGCACAGACATAAGTGAAGTACCAACTAAAGAACCAGAAGTAACATCAAGCGCTTTACCAATAATAGTAGAAGTTCCATTATATGTAGATGCAGCGACACTGGTTACCCAAGGAGCAGGAGTACCAACAGTCTCTTTATCTGGACCACTATTACCTGCAGAAACTGCAACAAAAACACCAGCAGCTGCGGCATTTAGCATTGCTGCAGTTGATGGAATAGTTAAATCTGTTTTACTACCACCGATAGAGTAGTTAATAACATCAACACCATCAGTTACCGCAGCATCAATTGCCGCCATAGTATCACCGTAGAAACAACCACGTTCTTTATTGCCTTCTGGACTAACATAATCACTATTCCAACAAGCTTTATACGCAGCGATACGCGCACGTGGAGCCATGCCTGAAACAGTTCCTGCAGCTGCACCTGAAAGCATAGCAGCTACATTTTCATTACCACCTGCTGTACTAGCCGTATGACTACCATGACCGTCTGCATCGCGAGCCGAGTCGAATTCACCTAAAGCATATTGAACATCGTATTGGCTGCTAAAACTTGCATTAAAGTAACGAGCACCAATCAATTTATTGTTACAGGTAAATGCTTCATCAGTACCGGTATCACAGGCACCTTGCCAGCCTAGGTCTGCTGGATCAGTGTATGAACCATCATCGGAGAAACTTGGGTTTTCTGGCCAAATACCCGTATCGATAATACCGATAATGACACCTTCACCTTTTATATTCATGGTGTGTTGGCCACCAGGTCCTGTAAGGCCTAGAAATTCAGGGGTATTAGCTGTGTTAATAACTTCTAATCTATCTTCCCACACGCCAACTACGTCAGGGTGAGATTCTAATTGTGCTTTTTGCTTAGAATTCAGCTTGGCTGAAAAGCCATTATAGGTATGCTTAAAAGAATGTAAGATTTCAAGAGAGTCAATTGAACTAGCAACTTTCTTTTGCTTGTTTTCCATTGCTTGAGTATAGGCTTTCATTGCCGGCGTATAGGCGTTGTAACGATTACCTGTATTAGCGACTAATTGATTGCTTGGTAAAAGCTCACCAATATCTTGAGCTTGGGCAATTGCAGTATTACCTTTTAATTGGATAATATAGCCAGATGTTTTTTGTTTGCTATTAAGTTCACTGCCTACAGATTTAAATTTACTAATATCGCCAGTGATTTCGTTAGAAAATACAGTGGTGCTTGCACCAGCCGTGATTGCTAATGTAATCAGACTCCCTACGATGGATTTCTTAAAATGCATGTTTATCTCCGGTTTATTGTTATATCTTCGCTGTGTATATTTATTACACTTTCTTTATTTTCATTGGCAGCTGCTCAATGAAAAATAGCGAGTGACATATACAAGCAATAATAGTGCCCTTGTTGCAAATTTGTTAACAATGCAGCAGGGTAGCGCTTTAACAGAGCTAATTAGGATAATCCAAATAAGAAATTCTTATGAATTGTAAAAATAATTTACATAAATATTTAGAATAAATGCAGGATTAGTCACTTTTATAATAGTTAACAGATGTTAATTGTATGTATCACTATGTTTTTAAAATGTTTATATTCATCGAGAGTTACCATGCCTGCTTGTTAATGTAATGTAAAAAAACCTGACACATATAAAGTATGTGATGTTCTTGTTTGAATTGTGAACAAGTAAACGTAAAAGTGCAAATAACCCTTGTACTAAAATGAACTCTGTCTATAATGCGCTCCAGTTCCAAGGGGTTCACGAAAATTGAATCATCAAAGGACTGTTTTGATAAGTTATCTACTTACTTTTAAGCTAAGTTAGCTAACTCAACGTTTACTTTTTAAGTTATTTAAAATAAACGTTGACATCAAATCTAGGGGGCGTATTATGCGCATCCTGCTTCGGGCAAACGGCAACGTTAGCGCGCAGTATAGGTACTTAACGAATGCGATTAAGACCTCAATTCTTTAACAATTAGTTATCATGCAATTTGTGTGAGCACTCACATTAATGTTGTTTTACCTAGTTTTCCTTTCGGGG
>NZ_JABSOV010000095.1 GCF_013215345.1 Colwellia sp.
CCCTTGATAACTACAAATACTGCCACGTAATGATGAAATCATCGCAAAGAGCATTTTAGCAAAATCGTTACTGTTAAAGCCGCCCCACCTTGTAACAACACGCTTTACATCGTGATTTGAAATAGACCAGCATGGCCAGCCATCCGACACACGCGACTCTAAACTTTCTACTACTTGTTTAATGTAAGCGGCTGAAAAATTGTCAGTTAATAAATCAAAGCTGTAACCCATATGTAGTCGGCTATCACCTTGGGTATATTCAGCCATAGTTTTTAACGAGTCTTCTGAAGAGATTTCACCTAAGGCCACTGCTCCAGGATATTTATTCAATAAACTGCGAATATCTTCCATAAAGCCCAAGTTTTCATCTTGAGTATTATTGTAATAATGATATTGATAAGCGTAAGGGTTTTTCTCATCAAAACCTATGCTTGTACGCAATTCTTTAGGTTTAGCTGGGTTATCACGCAATTGAGCGTCATGATAACAAAAGTTAATAGCATCAAGACGAAAGCCATCAACACCACGTTTAAGCCAAAATTCAATATTGTCTAACACCGCTTGGCGCACATCAGGGTTATGGAAATTTAAGTCTGGTTGACTAGTGAGAAAGTTATGTAGGTAATATTGCTGACGACGAGGATCCCAAGTCCAGCCGCTACCACCAAAGATAGATAACCAGTTATTTGGTGCAGTACCATCTTCTTTGGCATCAGCCCAAACATACCAGTCAGCTTTATCGTTAGTTTGATCTTCACGTGAATCGATAAACCATTGATGTTGATCTGAAGTATGGCTAAGCACCTGATCAATCATAATTTTAATGCCCAGGGCATGTGCTTTCAGCACCAGTTCATCAAAGTCAGCTAAGGTACCAAAGATAGGGTCAATATCACGATAGTCGCTAATATCATAGCCAAAATCTTTCATTGGGGATTTGAAAAAAGGCGAGATCCAAATAGCATCAATGCCTAAACTAGCAATATAATCTAACTTACTAATAATTCCCGGCAAATCGCCAATACCATCTTGATTAGCATCATAGAAGCTACGTGGATAAATTTGATAAATTACCGCGCCACGCCACCACATTTGTTCATTCATTTGAAAACCCCAACACTGATACTTGCTCGTTTAGTGACAGTTATTAGTAACCGTCGCTGTCTAAGCACTTAATAATTCTTATCAAATAAGAATACGCAAATAAAAACGCAGCTGATAGGCTTTGCATACGTATGTATCGCCTTTGTCTAAAAATGCATACGTATGTAATAACAATTATGGACTTAGTCTGTATTGCATACGTATTCAAGATGTTGCGCAGCTTAGACTAAGGTTATTATCAACAGCACTCCGCTAGCCACATTCAACTTTAAGGGTTTTGTTTTGCGTTTATTCACCTTGAAATACTGCACCGCTTACTTATTAACAAGTGTATTAACTTGCTTGTTCTTCTCAGGCCAATCATTGGCAAGTACTGGCAATTACCTAAGCCATAAATTAGAAGGTAATACCGTTGTTATCAGCACTAATGTAGCAACAGTAACCTTAAATGCTTATGGGGAAGGCGCCATAGCAATACACTATCAAAGTCATAAGGATAAGCTTCCTGCTAGCCAACTGCCCTCTTTTGCCATTAAAGAACAAGCGGTAAATAGCAGTTTTGTGATTAAAGAAGATAACCAGCAACTGACACTTACCTTGAACAAGCTCAGTGCGGTTATCAACAAGTCGCCTTTTTCTATTAGTTACTTCCAAAAAAGTAAATATCAGAAAAATGGTAAGCATGAAGACACCTTACTCATCGCAGAGCAGCAAGGTTTTTTTAGCGGTACGGTAAATGAAGTTACCGAAACACCCGCTATTGACGGCAGTAGCACGGCCACCAAAATAACTAAAAAACTGCCGGTACAAGGCTTTCGCTTTCACTTAAACGATACCGAAAAGCTACTCGGTGGTGGTGAGCGGGTATTAGGTATGGATAGACGCGGTCATAGTTTCCCTTTATATAATCGCGCCCATTACGGCTATACCACACATTCAGAGCAAATGAATTTCTCTATCCCCGCAGTAATGTCGAGTAATAAATACATAGTGTTATTTGATAACTCCGCCAAGGGTTATATGGATTTAGCTAAAAAAGAGCAAAACATATTAGAGTTTTCTGCTGTTGCCGGTCGTATGGCTTATATCGTTTTTTCCGCGGATAGTTATCCAAAACTAATTAATAACTATGTTGATGTTACCGGCAAGCAACCCCTACCACCGCGTTGGTCTTTAGGTAATTATGCGTCACGTTTTGGTTATCGCTCAGAAGCCGAAGTTAGAGCAACGGTAAATAAATTTATTGATTTAGACTTCCCTCTTGATGCGTTGATCCTAGATTTATATTGGTTTGGTAAAGATATTAAAGGTCATATGGGTAATTTAGCTTGGGATAAAAACGCCTTCCCAGAGCCTGAAAAAATGATCCGTGATATTAAAAAGCAAGGCGTCAAGACTATTTTGATCACAGAACCCTTTGTGCTGAGTACATCCAGTAAGTGGCAGGACGCTGTTGAGCAACAAGCATTAGCGACAGATGCACAAGGAAAGGCTAAACAATTTGATTTTTACTTTGGCAATACCGGTTTAGTTGACGTCTTTAGTGACAAGGGTCAACAATGGTTTAACGATATTTACCGCCAGCTTTACCAACAAGGCGTTACTGGTTGGTGGGGAGACTTAGGTGAACCCGAAGTTCACCCAAGCGATACTTTACATACCCTTAGCGATGGTAGCTTAGTTAATGCTGACGCTATTCATAATGTTTACGGCCATCAATGGGCCAAAATGGTTTTTGATAATCAACTTAAGATGGACCCAGAGCAGAGACCGTTTATTTTAATGCGTTCAGGTTTTGCTGGTTCACAGCGTTACGGCATGATCCCTTGGACCGGTGATGTTAGTCGTTCGTGGGATGGCTTAAAGCCGCAAGTGGAATTGAGCTTACAGATGAGCTTGCTTGGTATGGCTTATACCCATTCTGATTTAGGCGGCTTTGCTGGTGGCGAGACCTTTAATCAAGAAATGTATATTCGCTGGTTACAGTATGGCGTTTTTCAGCCTATTTACCGTCCTCATGCCCAAGATAACATTGCCCCTGAAGTTGTCTTTCACGACAAACAAACGCAAGATATTTTAAGAACATTCATCAAGTTAAGATATAAGTTACTGCCTTATAATTACAGCCTAGCTTATCAAAATAGTACTACCGGCATGCCATTAATGCGTCCGCTCTTTTTTGAGAATAAGTTTGAACAAGAGCTTGAGCAAGAGTTAGGGAGTGAGCTTAAAAACAACGTTGAGCAAGAAAACTATTTAGCTTCCTTTGATAATGCTAGTAGTTACCTGTGGGGCGATGCCTTTTTAGTGACGCCGGTAGTGGCAGCTAATGTCAGCTCTGTCGCGGTTAACTTACCTGGCGGGGTTTGGTTTGATTACTTTACTAATGGCAATGAGCCAGCTAAAAATTATCAAGGCGGACAAACAGTTAACTTAGCAACAAGTCTAGAGACACTACCTGTACTAGTGCGTGCCGGAGCCTTCATTCCTATGATTAATGATATTCAATCTACCCAATATTATGACGCCAGCAAGTTAACCTTACATTATTATGCGGATAAGTCTGTCACTAGTGCTAACTATGAAATGTATGAAGATGACGGCAAAACCTATCAAGCCATTGAAAAAGGATTGTTTGAATTATTACAATTTTCAGCTCAGCAGCAACAAAAGCAGTTAACCATAAAGCTTAATCGTAGCGGCAAGGGTTATAACGGTATGCCACAAGCGCGCACCATGACCTTGGTTATTCATAATATAACGCAAGTCCCTAATAAAATTAGCTTGAACAATAAAGTGATAAACAATGCTGTTTGGCAAGATACAGAGAACACATTAACTATCGATTTTACTTGGCAGCATCAACCTTTAACTTTAACGATACAGTAAATAATGAAGACACATTTATCTAACAAAAATAAAGACACCATCAACCTTATTGCTGATATTGGTGGTACTAATATTCGTATAGCACAAGCAACGACAAACCCTATGGCGAAACACGGTGATAGTGAGGCCACTGACATTACTATCGGCGACATTGAAACTTATCAATGCAAAAAGTTTACTAGCTTAGCTGAAGTGCTTGCTCATTACATTGAGGTTAAATCGTTGGCCGGCTGTAATATTAACGCTTGTTTTGCCATTGCTTGTCCGGTAGATAAAGACTTAATTAGTATGACTAATTTACCTTGGCAGTTTTCCCAAAAAGAACTTCAACGGGCTTTGAAACTCAATACCTTAAGCTTTATTAATGATTACACCGCCATAGCCATGGCTATTCCCCTTTTATCAGATGATCAGAAAGTAAAAATTGGTGGCGGTGAAAGCGTTGCTGGTAAACCTATTTCGGTCTGTGGTCCAGGAACAGGTTTAGGGGTAGCTAATTTAGTACCACTTACCATTTCAGGCAATAACCAATGGCACTGTATCAGTGGTGAAGGTGGTCATATAGATTTTGCTGCGGTTAATGAAATTGAGCAGCAAGTAATGAACTTTATTCAAGGCATAAAAAAGCGCGTTTCATATGAGCAATTATTGTCAGGTTATGGTTTAGAGCAAATATATCAGGCGTTATTATTTATTAATCAAGGTAAAGAAATCACCACAGTAAAGGATAAGCTTTCAGCCAAAGACATTACCACTAACGCCTTAAATGGTAGTTGTGATATCTGTCAGCAAACGCTTACTTTCTTTTGTAATGTGCTCGGCAGTTTCGCCGGTAATTTAGCGTTAATAATGAATAGCCAAGGTGGTGTTTATATCGCTGGAGGTATAGTGCCGCGCTTTATTGATTATTTGAAAACAAGTGACTTTCGCACGCGATTTGAAAGTAAGGGGCGCTTAGCTTATATCACCGAGCAAGCACCGACTTACGTGATAACAGAAGAGCAACCCGGGTTGCTCGGCGCCGCTGCTTTTGTTTTACAAAAGTAACCAAAGGCAGTAAATGGTAACTAGACGTTACTGAATACGTATGTAACAGCTAGTGGTTACCCGCTAAAATGGGTATATTAAAATTCTTGTTTTAGCTTTGTTGGCAATGTGCACATAAAAGGTATTTCAATACACACTTGTTTAATGCCTCATACCAATTAAATTAATTAAGGTTCAGAATTCAATGAGAATAAATTTTCAAGAACAAGGCGCTTGATTGAGTAATAGCTAGCTATTGGGATTGAGAGCAATGAAGTTATTGGATATTTAGACCATTTGAAAATGATTACTTATTTAGTGTAATTGGTATTATGGTATTGCACATTACTACTTTATTTATCTAGAGTTATAATGTGTGTTTTTTTAAAGACAAGCACCGCTACACATAACAATAAGAGTGCCTCGAGATGAGCGATACCAGCGACATGAGTAATCAAAGCAAAAATAACCAGCAAAAACCACGTTTGAGTTTTTGGCAAATTTGGAATGTAAGCTTTGGCTTTCTCGGTGTGCAATTTGGCTTTGCCTTACAAAATGCCAATGCCAGTAGAATACTTTCGGATTTAGGCGCTGACTTACACTCATTGTCACTTTTTTGGCTAGTTGCGCCAATCATGGGCTTGTTAATTCAACCTATCGTCGGCTCAGCTTCAGATAAGACCTGGAACAAATTAGGTCGTCGTAACCCTTATATTCTAGCGGGCGGTATTGCCGCAGCAATCGGCATGTTATTAATGCCAAATTCAGCCACCTTAGCGAGCTTTATCACGCCGTTATTTTTTGGCGCCATGATGCTAGCCTTAATGGACGCCTCTTTTAATTTAGCGTTTCAACCTTTTCGTGCCTTAGTGTCTGATATGGTGCCTGCACAGCAACGTACTGTTGGTTACTCTATTCAATCATTTTTAATTAATATTGGCGCCGTTTTTGGCTCTATATTACCTTTTGTATTAACCAATGTTATTGGTTTAGAAAATACAGCTAGCGCTGGCCAAGTGGCACCTTCTGTTATTTGGGCTTTTTATATTGGCGCAACCGTGATGTTAGGCTCAGTATTATGGACCGTTTTTAGAACCAAAGAATATGCGCCGGGTACTAATGGTTTATCGACCTTAGATAAAAATGATAGTGAACGTCCACTGAGCGAAAAATTGACCGAATTTTTTGGCCTAATGAAAACTATGCCAACCACCATGAGACAACTTGCTTTAGTACAGTTTTTCTCGTGGTTTGCGCTGTTTATTATGTGGGTATATACCATGCCAGCCATTGCCCAACATATTTGGGGCATTGATGCTAAATGGTTTGACCCGACTTATTTAGAATCAGTTGGTACCATACCTCAGCATATAGCCAAAGCAAAAGGCACCGCCGGTGACTGGGTTGGTATTATCTTTGCCGCTTACTCTTTATTTGCCGCGATAGCTTCCATTTTCATGGCAAAAATTGCCAATACTATCGGTCGTAAACTCACTTATTCAATATCGCTATTGGCAGGTGGCATTGGTTATATCAGCATTATGTTTATCCAAAACTCTGAGCCAACGTTAGTAAACTTACTAATTACTGAAATCACAGTACCACAAGGTGCAGTATCATTATTCTTACCTATGATTGGCATTGGTATGGCTTGGGCAGCAATATTAGCAATGCCTTATGCTATTTTGGCAGGATCATTACCTGTGAAACAAACCGGTGTTTACATGGGCATATTTAACTTCACCATTGCCGCTCCGCAAATTGTTTCAGGAATTTTTGCTGGTTGGATTTTAACGGCAGTATTTGATAATCAAGCCATCTATATCATTATGCTTGCCGGTGGCTCAATGATATTAGCGGCATTGTCGGTGTATTTTGTTAAGGATGGTGTGGAAGAGCAAACGGTTAATCATCAAGATGAAGCAACGGCTTAATACCAGTACCACTAATAACTTAACTGAACAGACTAAAAAGGCGTTTAAAGCGCCTTTTTAGTTTCTAATTTTTTTGAGTTGGTATTAAAGCAAAACTCAACTAACTACCACAAGATTTTCGAACAACTAATTCAGGTGGTATCAAGGTGGTTTTCGCTTCTTCACCATTAATCGACGCCAATAAAGTACCTACTAATAACTCTCCTGCCAACTGGGTATCTTGTTTCACCGTAGTTAATGGCGTGAAAGTATAACTGGCAATAGCTATATCATCAAAGCCAACGATTGCAACTTCTTTTGGAATGTCGATATTGTTTTCTTGTAATGCCCGCATTGCGCCAATTGCAATAAGATCACATGCTGCACAAATGGCATCGAAAGACTCACCACTTGCGATTAATTGACATGCTGCCTGATAACCAGCCTCTTCGGTGTATAACGCGTTAAACTGCAAAGCTTGATTAACCACTAGACCATTATCTTTTAACGACTGACAATGACCTTTATAGCGGTCAAAAAACTCCGGCGCATGACTCGAAGCACTACCTAAAAAGGCCAACTGCTTTCGCCCATGCTTAATGAGATGTTCAGTCATCTCGATACCGCCTTGGTAATTATCACAACCAATCGAAATAAGTGGTAAATTTTTAACTTCTGCGCCCCAACGAACAAAGTGAGTGCCTTGCTCAAGTAATTTAATTAACTTCTCTTCATAGTCAACATAATCACCATAACCCAATAAAATTAGACCATCTGCTTTATTACTATCTTCAAAGTCAGCATGCCAATCATCACTTGCCTGTTGAAAAGACACTAACAGATCATAACCTTTTTTTGCACAAGCACGGGTGATGCTACCTAACATAGATAAAAAGAACGGGTTTATGTCTGAATCATCATTGGTGGGATCGGCAAACAACAACAAAGCAATAGTATCACTTTGCTGGGAACGTAAATTACTGGCATTTTTATCAACCTTGTAATTTAACTCTTTGGCAATGGCTTGAATCTTCTCTCGTGTTGCCTCATTAACTAATGGGCTATTTCGCAAAGCTCTTGAGACAGTAGATTGAGAAACCCCTGCTTTATAAGCGATATCAAATGACGTTGCTTTTTCTTTCACACGACCTACTTAAAAAATCAAATAACAAGAATATAACTTAATAATAATAATATACCTGAGCGACTGCCTTATGTATAGCTAGCAGCAAGGTAAACTAGATTAACTCGCTGACAGATTTATTAGTTATTTACTCTCTAAAGCTATGTTACGGCAGCGATAATTGTTGTTTGCTAAGCAATAAAAAACCCAGTAAACAATAATGCTGCTTGCTGGGTTTCTTTACTATTAAAGAAAGACTGAATAGCACACCAATAGCGATAATTTCTGTCAGTATCTCTGCGCTTATATTATTTAGAAGATTGAGCCTATACTAACATAGTCTGAATGGCTAAAAATCCAAGCTTGCTTAAAACGAGCACGGAAAAACTGGCTGCTATCTAACTCGTAACGTGCCTGCTAAAAGGCATCATTATTCTTTAACTTAATTCAGTTTGATAAACTTATTGAGCTTTACTTGCGCGCGATACATATTCGCCCGAGCGCGTATCAATGCGAACTTTCTCACCAATTTGTACAAACAAAGGCACACGAACCACTGCGCCTGTAGCTAAAGTAGCTGGCTTACCACCAGTACCTGCGGTATCACCTTTTAGGCCAGGATCTGTTTCTGTGATATCTATTTCAACAAAGTTTGCTGGCGTTACGGTAATAGGCGTGCCATTCCATAAAGTAATAGTACAAATATCACCTTCAACTAACCACTTAACTGTATCGGCTACCGCTTTTTCTTCTGCGCCAATTTGCTCAAAAGTTTCGTTATTCATAAAGTGCCAGAACTCACCATCAGCATATAAATAGGCAAGTTCAACTTCCATTACGTCGGCACCTTCAACAGTCTCTCCTGACTTAAAGGTTTTCTCTAACACCTTACCTGAAACTAGTTTACGAATTTTAACGCGACTAAAGGCTTGGCCTTTACCTGGCTTAACCAATTCATTTTCAAGAATGTTACAAGGTTCGCCATCAAGCATGATTTTAAGTCCAGCTTTGAACTGGTTGGTACTGTAATTAGCCATAATAAGAGTGCTCTTTTATTGATTACTTAGTTATTTATTTGATCTCCACTAGTCTATAACCGTTATAATGGCAACAGTAGCTAGTGAGAGATGTTCAATTGAAATTAGAATTGCCGCAGATAATAACCCAAATTGATCACGATTTGCATCTTTGTGATGAAAAATCATGGCAAAAAGACTTACGTGATGTAGTGACCGAGCCAGAACAACTATTAGCCTTGGTTAATATTGCCCCTGATGACTATTTACAACATTTCAAAGCACGAAGTTTATTTCCCGTGCGTGTGCCGCTGTCATTTATTAAGCGCATGAAAAAAGGTGATTTTAACGATCCACTACTCAAACAAGTTATGCCGCTGTCTGAGGAATTTTCACTCACCGATGGCTACTCTGCTGATCCTTTAAATGAACATGATACTGTCGCAGAAGGTTTATTGCATAAGTACAAAAATCGGGTATTGATGATAGTAAAGTCAGCCTGTGCCATTAATTGTCGTTATTGCTTTCGCCGCCATTTCCCTTATCAAGATAACAGCCCCAATAAAAAACGCTGGCAAAGTGCCCTTGATTATATTGCTGCTCATGATGAAATAAGCGAAGTTATTTTTAGTGGTGGCGACCCATTAATGGCTAACGACAATCACTTGGCTTGGCTGGTTGGGCAAATAGAACAAATTCCCCATGTGACACGTTTACGACTTCATAGCCGCTTGCCTGTGGTGATACCTAATCGTATTACCGCAAGTCTTGTAGCACTGCTAAAAAACTCACGCTTAAAAGCTACTATGGTGCTGCATATCAATCACCCTAATGAAATTAATGATGAGTTAATATCGGCACTTGAACCGCTACGGGCAGCACGGATACCACTATTTAACCAAAGTGTATTGTTACGTGGGGTAAATGATGATGCTAAAGTATTATGTAACTTAAGTGAGACTTTGTTTGATGCTGGCATTCAGCCGTACTATTTGCACCTTTTTGATGCTGTGCAAGGCGCGGCCCACTTTGATGTCAACGAGGCTGATGCAGTAGCAATAGTTAATGACATGTTGGCCAGCTTACCTGGCTTTTTAATGCCAAAGTTAGTACGAGAAATTGCTGGTCAAGCTAACAAAACCCCAATCAATCTGGCATAATTGCCGCAATTAAGAAAAGCCCTCAAAGTAAGAAGTATTATGACAAAAGCAATTGAACAACAACTTATTGAAAATATTTCAGTTATCTTAAAAAGATCTTTAACGGCTGATGCCACCCTAGCCAATTTGCGTGAGCAGAAGAAAGCCAGTTTTAAAGCTATTTTTACTGCAGAGGCTCGCTTTAAAAGTACTGCTAATACCTTCCAACCCTACATTGAAGAAATTGCTGATGACCTTTTAAAGTGGCAAGAAAGCAAAGACCAAGGGCAATTAATAGCCTTGGTTAAAAAGATAGAGCAGTTGTACACGGTATTAGCTAACTTTGAACAAAGCTACAATCAATAACCTGAGTTATAAAAAACCAATAACGCTAGCCATTGAAACTGTCATCTTCGAGGTGTTTTAGTCGAAGATCCATACTCTAAAGATATGGATTCTCGATCAGACATCTCGAGAATGACGACTTAAGCTTGTCAGTTACTCAGCAACTCTCTCTGCCATGACTTGTACCTTACAATCATGCTCGTCCAATAAAGCGAGAATATTCAGATTGAGTTGGTTGATTTCATCAAGAAACACATCAAAGTCTGTGGTTTTAACATAAGCCAAAATATCTAATTCTAAACCATATATGGTATACGCTTTAAAATGGGTACGTTGCGGTGATGCTGCAATCATTTCATTATCGCTGAGCATAGCCCTAATGGCTTCCAGTACAGCCTCAAGGTTTTCTTTGCGCGTACTGGGTGCTAAGAATATCTTCGGCCGAAAGGCTATTTTTTCACGTTCTGAGTAATTTTCAAGATTCATATCAATAAACTTGGCATTGGCAACGTAAATGACACTTCGGTCTAACGTACGAATTCTGGTCGAACGTAAACCTATCTCTTCAACAACACCAAAACTGTTGCCAAAACGGCAAAAATCGCCAATTTTAATTGGCGCAGAAGTATACAAAGTAATAGCACCAATGATATTTTCTACTGTTTTTTGCGCGGCTAACGCAATAGCTAAACCACCAATACCTAAACCAGCCAATAAGGTAGAAGCATTAAAACCAAGGTTTTCCAGCCAATTCAAAGCGGCAATGCTAAATATAATGATCTTTATTACTGTGCCTGCAGGCCTTAGCAAGTACACGGCTAAGGGTTTGTCTTGAGCAATAAATTTCTCAGCCAGTATAATTTTCATTAAATCAATAAAACGAAAACAGACCCAGCACCAAGCAATAATTAGTAGCGTACTGCCTTCGGTCACAGCTCTTACGGCCATAGTGACATTCGCTTCATCACGAAAACTACGGGCAAAAATCACTGCTATTAATAATGCTACCGGTTCTTTTATAAAGCTTAAAACGTCAATTGACACTTTATGGTAAACACGTTTGAGACTAAAGGCTGTCAGCCAAGTAAAGACTTTAGCAACTGAGTAATATATCAACATCATCAAGGTGAAATATAACCATTGCCAGAGCATGACACCAAAGAGATCTATAGCCGGTAACTTTTTAGCTAAGAACTCTCCCAAAGAAGAGTACGAATAACGCTTAAATAACCTTGGGATTTTTTCAACCGTAGCATTTGATATTTTCCAAATTCTAACTTTATCTTTAGCGCGAGGAATGCGCTGCAATAAAATATCAATGTTATTACCTTGGTAATCAACCTGCCCTACCAACTCCCTATACGAGGGTAGGTTGTCATTTTTCAGTCCTTCTTTTAAGGTACTAATACTATTTAAATCAATCCATAAAGTACGATTTAAGACTACACCTAATTGTCGTGCTAACTCTTCTTTACCAACGCTAAGAGTTTTTTCTGACAGGTTACGGTAATCTAGATAATTTGTCGCTAAAGCTAAATCACCAGCACGCATAGCACGTAAATAACCGGCAATGGCACTACGAGGTTGACCTCGTTCAAAATCATCTTGCGGAACATCATACTCATCAGCGTAATCATATGGGTTTGAGTTTTGCTGCGATTTTACTTTGCTATCGAGCATACTTTTTATCGATAGCTCTTCACCATTATGTTTGCCTGGCTGAGCACTCAATACATCAGGACTGATTAGGAATATAAATAAGAGAATGATAAGAGTAACGGGAGACAGGTATAAAAAAGTAGAGTCTTGGGCGGGCTTCATTGCGCCTTTTCCTTGCGATAACATAAAGTAACATGGCAAAGATAATAACTTAATTACATGTCATAACATACAATTAGCGGCAATAAAAAAGTCACCTAAGTGACTTTTTGTTTAGCTTTTTAAATGAGCTACTATTTTTTGACAAGCAATTCTTTAAAAGTCTTGTCAAACCAGTCATCGAGCATTTTCTTCTCATAACCTAGTGACTTATTACGATACTTTAAGCTGTTACCAGACATAAAGTTCATATCTTTTACCACCGCCTCATCGGCTTGAATCACCTTGCCCTCAGCATCAAACAGTTGGTAGGAAAAATTCATTCGGGGCATATATATTTGCTTAACAATACGAGTTCTGTGTATTCCTGCGGCATTAGTATCGCCAGCTAAATCGACATCAGTGACATCAATTTTAAGTACTTGCCCTTCTGGTAAAGTTGCAGCTAGTTTAGCAAAGTGTTTTTCAAATTCTCTAAAGGTACGTTCTCTAAATGACTTCCGGTTTTCATTACCGGCGTCAATATCACGATAACTTTTATAATCAGTCCAAGTCACTTCACTACTTGCCGCAAATGCACCTGGCGCTATTAATAACATTGAAGTTAACAGTGTAACCATTAAAATAAATTGTTTCATATACTGCTCCTTAATTAATATTGTAGCTTAAGTAAAACAAAAGCTAGCTCAGTAATCTGTGTAAAATTGATACCTAACCGTATTAGTTTGTAGCGTAAAACTGCTTCATCACACGACTGACAATCGCGGCAGTACGATGCTCTCGCTCTGCTTCATTAGCATCTTCATGTGCAAACCCCTGTACCGCACCACGCCACACTTTCTTGCCTGTACGAGCATCTTCGATGTAAATCAAAAAGCTGCCTTTTTTCAAATCATCATTACCCGGTAAACCGGGGGTAATACCAAATTCATCATTGATGGTTTTATCTGATAAATCACTGGCTAAAGCAACACCAAAACCGACATAAAAAGCAGAGTTATTTGCATTCTTGGTATTGTAGAAGCCATGTTTCATTAAATCGGCAATAATGGCATCAGCATAAAGCTTATATATCGCTTGCGTCTGCTCGATCTTTAATGATGTTGCTTTTATATATTTAGGTGCTAAAGAAAACGTACTACCCGGCGAATAAGAAATAGGAATATCACGAACACTTGAAATGGCTAATTGATTTTTATTTACTTGTGGCTGTACCTGTACAGTCACACAAGCACTTATAAATAGGCTACTAAGTAGAGCTATGGCTACAGTAATATTTTTCTTCATTATTCAATCCTAGAAATATGTATTATCACTTCAATACTGACTTAAATCACTAGTTAAGTATATAAATACAATCAACTAAATTCCGAGAAACAATGTTACCTTAACGTTATCTTATGTAAACAAGATTCCACTTCAAGTAAGCAGTATAACTTTCGCTTTTAAAACAACATCATCTGCTGTTTTCAGCGATTTTAAAGACTTAAACTTCACCATAATTCGGCTTACTTCTCTCGACTTAATCAATTAGGTAGGATAAACACGTTTAGTGTTTCTTAAACCAGCACGGTCATGCTGTACTTTAACCAAGATAAAACAACTCTCATAGAATATGTTTTAAGCTGAATGAATTAAGTTATTATTAAACTTTACCTATTAATTGCGTAAATCAAGCCATCAAAGAAGCGATGAAGCAAACGGCGTTCATTGGTTATTATCTTTGCTTTTCCTACCATATTGGGATTTATTTTCAGTTCATATCCGAAGCTTGAAACTAATTTTTCAGGGAGCCTTACTTTCACTAAATATCCTCCTTTCCCAGGAACAAGAGAAATACTACTGACAGTCCCGTGTAATTTCCCAAACTCCGCAGCTGGAAAACTAGCCATTTCAATTTCAACTTTTTGGCCTTTTTCTATTTTGCCCGCACCTCCCTGATGTACATTTAAAATAGCTATATGATTTCCAGTAGAATTAACTAATGTTAAGACATTATCACCTGCTTTGAAATATTGGGAAGGGCGTATAACCCGAGAAAATGAAACTACACCATTGACTGGAGAAACTAATAAGTATGTTTTTTTCCAGTTGTAAATTTCTTTTTTCAATTTTGATATTGAATTGTAGAGAGCTATATTCAACTCTTTTTGTCTATCCTCTTTTTTTTGTTCTAGCCTTCTAATTTTTTGGACTAATTTATTATTTTCAATGGAGTGACTAGTAAATTGAATATTTGCATTTTGTAGTGATAATTTTTTATCTAGAAGAAGCCTATGTAATGGAATAAGCTCACTATCAGATAATAGCCCTTGCTTTGATAGCCGCTCATTTTTATTAAGGTTCAACTGCTCTAATGCTATTTTTTCCTGCCAAATTGATTGTTGAACAGACAATTGATTAGATAGTTTTTCATACTGTTTTTTAATTACTCTCAACTGCTTTATTTCAAGTAAAAAGTAGTTTGAATTTATAAAGTTGGACTGTTTATGCATTGATAATAGTAGAAGTAG
>NZ_JABSOV010000096.1 GCF_013215345.1 Colwellia sp.
GATTGGGCACTACGGTTGATTTCATCGATTCATCTTCATAGTGACCTTCGGGAATATCGATATCATCGGTCAGAGACGAGCCAGCAAGTAATTGGTTAATCGCTGATATATCAACGACTTTATGGTTAATTCCGAGTTTGTTACAGACAGTGCTAGCGCACTCTAACTCCTTTACATGACGTTGACCATAGTCAAAAGATAAAGCAAATACTTCTTTGCCGTCTGTTTTTGCACGGTTTAATACAGTAAAGGAATCCATGCCACCGGAATAAATAACAACAACTTTTTCAGCCATTTGAAAGCTCTCTTAATTGATCTAAGGTATAATAAACAAGGCTTATTATTTTACTTGAAATAAACAGTAGGCTAAAGCATAAATTAAAAACCGCAGTCAATAAAATACACCACAATGCAGAAGAGAAAACCACAATACCCATGAATTATAAAATTAATGAGCTTTTTGAAACGCTTCAAGGAGAAGGATCTTTTACCGGGCAACCGTCAATTTTCATTAGGCTGCAGGGGTGTCCTGTCGGATGCTCGTGGTGTGATACTAAGCATACTTGGGAGATTGACCTTGATGATGAAGTCAGTCCTGAGACTATGTTAGCTAAAAAAGTGGAAACTTCTCAGTGGTCTAACTTTAGTGCCGCTGATATTTTAGCATTATTTCAAGAAAAACAGTTCCGAGCAAAACACATTGTGATCACAGGCGGAGAGCCTTGCATGGTCGATTTAACACCACTATGTGAGTTACTTGAACAGCAAGGCTACAGTACACAAATTGAAACCTCAGGTACCTTTGAGATTATCACCACAGCAAAGTGTTGGGTAACAGTTTCGCCTAAGGTTAATATGCGTGGAGGTTATGAAGTTTTAGCCAGTGCTATGGCTCGTGCGAATGAAATCAAGCATCCCGTTGCTACAGAGCAACATGTGGATGACTTAAAAGCTTTATTGGCACTACATCAGGTAAAAGATACCGCTATATACTTACAGCCCATTAGTCAAAAGCAGCGAGCGACTGAATTAGCCATTGAAACTTGTATCGCTAATAACTGGCGTTTATCGGTACAGATGCACAAATATATTGGTATTGAATAATCTATCGTAGGTAAAGGTATAGTTAGTGATATTAGCTTTAAGCTGAGTATTAGCCCCACTATGGAAAGTGACTTAAGCTTAATTTAAGCAATTAAAGTGAATTAAGCTAGATTAAGTTATTCAGCAACTACTTTTGGTACTCGCTTTGACACGCGAGTTAACAACTCATAATTAATGGTATCGCTGCATTGAGCAACGGTATCAATACTTATATTTTTACCCCACAATTCCACGCTATCACCGATGATAATGTTTTCTACGTCGGTGATATCTACCGTGATCATGTCCATTGACACACGACCGACCAGCGGCGCAACTTTTCCCTTAAGAAATACTGGCGTGCCCGATTTTGCATTGCGTGGGTAGCCATCGGCATAACCAATGGCAACGGTGGCAATAATTGTTTCTCGCTCTGCTTGCCAAGTATCGCCATAACCGACGGTTTCACCCACTTTTACTGTATGTATAGCAATAATATTGGCTTGTAAGGTCATCACTGGAATGAGCGGTTGGCTTAATGGTGTTTCACCAATAGGGGAAACACCATAAAGTGCCAAGCCTAAACGTGTATGATCGCCATGACTTGCTGGCCAATTTAAAATGCCTGCAGAGTTAGCCATGCTAAATTTACAATGATACTTTGACACTAATTGCGTTAATTTTGCCAGTTGCTCGACCGGTTTTAGATTGTCAATTTGCTCAGCCGTGGAAAAATGAGAGCAGAGTACTAAATCTTTTCGTTGGTTGATTGATAGTTGTGCCATTATACGGTCGACTTGCTCAAGATGAAAACCTAAGCGGTTCATGCCGGTATCAACTTTTAGCCAAATATCACCAGAAAATTCAGGTCTAATAGACTTCAGCCACTGTATTTGATACTCACTGTGCAGCATTAACGTAAAATTATTTTTTCGCGCTAAGTCAAAGTCACTTTCTTTAAAAGGCCCTTCAAGAATAAGTACAGTGTTAGTTATTCCAGCACTGCGTAGGGCTAGAGCCTCATCAATAAAACCAACCGCAAAGCTATTAACTTTCGCACTTAAAGCATGAGCCACTTTATTGGCATCATGCCCGTAGGCGTCGGCTTTAATCACGGCAATGGTATTGCTTTTACTGGCGAGACTATCAATATATTGATAGTTTTTAACCAGGGCATCTAAGTCGATAATTGCTTGAGTAAGTCTGGAGGTATAGCTCATGTAATATTGTTGCTAATTAACGGATGAAAGTGGCGAAAATAAAATTAATTCAACGATGAAAACTTTACTAATTTCACTATTTTTTATGAGTTATCAGTGTAACATGAGAACTATAGTGCACCTTAGCTTAATTGTAATTTAATGATTAGTTAACGATTTTTGAAAAATAACACTAGATAACCATAACGAGATAACTTCATGAGCAGGCAAGCAGACTTAGTTGATGCGCTTAAAAGCATCAGCACAGAAGGGCAAAACCCCGATACTTTAGATATTGATTTACTTGATTCAATGGGTGTACTGAAAAAAATAAATACCGAAGATAAAAAAGTTGCTGTTATTGTCGGGCAATTGTTAGCTGAAATAGCGCAAGGGGTTGATCTTATTGTCGAGGCTTTTGCGAGTGGCGGCCGATTGATTTATATAGGCGCGGGTACCAGTGGCCGATTAGGGGTACTCGACTCGGTTGAATGTCCACCGACATTTAGTGTTTCCTGTGGACAAGTTATTGGTATTCTTGCTGGCGGCGCTGGCGCTATGTATAAAGCCGTTGAAGGTGCGGAAGATAATAAGCAACTTGCAATTGACGATTTGCAAGCAGTTAACTTATCGAGTAAAGATGTCCTCGTGGGTATAGCGGCTAGTGGCCGAACGCCTTATGTATTATCCGCAATGGCATACGCCAAAGAACAAGGTGCAAAAGTTATCGGCATCAGTTGTAGTGCTAACCCTATTTATGCGCAGAATACTGATGTTGATATATGCGCGGTAGTGGGTGCTGAAGTATTAACCGGCTCAACTCGGATGAAATCAGGTACCGCGCAAAAACTCATTTTAAATATGCTAAGCACTGCCAGTATGATCCGTAGTGGCAAAAGCTATAAAAACCTGATGATTGATGTCAATGCCAGTAACGAAAAACTATATGCTCGCGCCGTCCGCATTGTCATGCAAGCAACAGAATGTGATTTTAACACCGCAGAGCAAGCACTCGCCCAAGCGAATAATCAAACCAAGCTCGCCAGTTTAATGGTGTTAACCGGCTTAGATGTTAAGCAAGCTGAATCAGCCTTATTGACTAATAAAGGCTTTTTGCGTAAAGCAGTTGAGCAAGAAGATTGTTAATGGTGTGCATATGAAGCTTACTGTGTTTATCAAAATGCTAACGTTGTTATTTTACTTCTTTGTTTGTGGACTTAGTTTATCTGCGAGTACTAAAGCATAAAAAAATCATAGTTGGCGCTGAGCAAAGCAAGTCTCCAATACTCACTGATGCTAGTCCCTGAGCACTGATTTTTATCCAATATGAAGAGATAGACAAATCAGCTGCTAAATTAGATAAATGCATTTATTTAAAGAAAATCGCTAAGCTCTGTAGTGACAATAGTGTTGAACCGGAAAATATCAATTGCTTTTGTATCTATTAGACCAGTGCGGTGAAGTAAGATAAGGCAAAAAAAAGCACGGCAAAATAAAACAAGCCAAGACCAAAGTAAACACTGACCTAGTAAAGCAAAGCTAAGCGGCAGCCGTTCTATTACTACCGGTATTTTTTGCTTTATAAAGTGCTTTGTTCGCACGGGCAACTAAATTATTAAGATCTTCATCATGCATTTGCGCTACACCTGTACTACAAGATAATTGAATTCCTTTTGGCCAAGCGGAGTCGACAATACTCGCTCTAATTTTATCCGCTACTGCTACCGCTTGAGCAAGTGTTGTGTCAGGGCAAGCTAATAAAAACTCTTCGGTATTCCAGCGAACTAGGGTATCACTAGAGCGACAAGACTTATTAATTTGACCGACAAACTGCTGTAAAATTTTATCCGCCATTGCTTGGCCGTAATTAGGAGAAAGATCTTGGTAATTATCTATATTAAGAAAGATAATGCTTAAATTTTTTAAATCCGTTGGTGTAAGTTGATCAAAACATTTTCTCAAACCAATACGATTAAGTGCGCCGGTTAATGAGCAACTCATGGCGCCAAATGCTATGGCTGGTGCCGGTTGCGCTGGAGCGGTGCTTGCTAGCTTCTTCGGGCTATTAGCGCGATGGATTAGATAGCCGAACGCAAAGCTCCACAGTGTGATTAATATTGCAATCAGGGTTGTTGTGCCAACATACTTGCCTTTAAGTTCGATACCTTCAATGGTTAATTTATAGCTTCCTTCTTGTACCTGTGTACTGGGTGCTATGGCGATGCTATAAACATTGCTAAAGTCGGTACCACCATGAGATAAGGTTAAATTATGGCTGTTACTCCACCATTGCGGGATAGAGAAGTCGTTTAGTTTTAACCAAATGGGGTTAGTAACATAGGCTTCTAAATATTCTAAACTGTTATGTTTTAGGCTCTTTTCATCTTCTTGAACCGAGTAATCCGCATTAAAATTTCGTAATTCAATACGAGTGCCGGGTTGTGAGGGATGATTATGTTTTATCCATAAACCAATTTGCTGATAATTAGATAAGTCTAAACCAGTGAAGGGCGCTTGTTTGCTTAAATCCTGTACATCAATGATTAACTGACAAAAAGGTTGTTCAAGATGAGATTTGGTAATTTGACACAAAAATTCAATACCTTGATTGGTTTTAACAGCATTAGCGATTGAACTGCCCAATACGGTACGATCATCAACCGCGTTAATATTTGCTGAGTTTAAATTGATTGTTTTATGTTTTTCTAATATGTTGAAAAATAACAAAGCTAAGAGGATTAACGTTACTAAAACGAGTGAAATAGCGGCATACAGTTCACTACTTCCCTGAGCATCCTTTACTGTTTGCATAGACCAAGCTTCCTTTAAAGTCGGTGAGCGCATTCAAGGGGTTTAATTAAACGGATAAATTTATGTGAAGTTATCCGTTTAAGTGCATAGCACTTAAACGCAGCAGCTCCTTTAAAAGTAATACAGCATTAGCAATAATTCCAATCTGACTCATTGTTCAATAATTAAGCTCAATAACTTAGTTCAATTGCTATGAAGCAACTTTTAGCTGCTCAGCAACATAATCAGCAATGGCTAAGCTAGACGTTAGCCCAGGGGAATCAATACCAAATAAGTTGATCAAGCCTTTGAGGTGGTGTACTTCACTGGTTTGAATAACAAAATCTTTAAAGCTGTCATCTTTTCCCTGAAGTTTTGGCCGAATGCCAGCATAAGCCGGTTGTAATTTATTGGCATCGATATTAGGAAAATATTGCGATACCTGCTTAAGAAACTTTGTTTTTAGTTGCTCAGGAAAATCGTAATCTAAATGTTCAATATACTGGGTATCAGGGCCAAATTTTAATTGTCCGCCCATATCTAACGAAGCATGAATACCTAAGCCATTATCCCGAGGAATAGGATAAATTAACTGTTTAAACGGGCTTTGACCTTGATAAGAAAAATAATGGCCACGACACCAATGCAGCTTGGGAATAAGTGCTTTATCTAAGCCCTCGATAGTATGGGCTAATGATTCACTGTGTAAGCCAGCGCAATTAATTATATAATTACAGCGTATTGATAGTAGCTCACCTTGGCTATTTAAACTAACCTCAAAACCCTCTTGTTTAGGAATGGCACTGACCAGTTTAGTTCTGGCAACGAACATGGCGTTATTTTGTTCAGCTTGGGCTAATAAGCTTTGCATATAAGCATGGCTGTCGATTATACCTGTTGAAGGTGAGCGCAGGGCAGCACTAGCAAGTAATTCAGGCTCGAGTTCTTGTAACTCTGCTTGAGTAAGCCAAGTCAGATCATCAACACCATTATTTCGCGCGCTGACCAGTGTTTTTTTGAGATAAGCTTCTTCTTCTGCACCTTGGGCAACCAATAACTTACCAATTTTATCTACTGGGATATGACGCTCTTGGCAATATTGATAAAGCATGGCTTTACCTTGTACACAGAATTTGGCTTTTAGGCTATTTTTCGGATAGTAAATACCAGCATGAATTACTTCACTGTTTCGACTACTGGTTTCTTCACCAAAACTAGCGTTTTTATCAATAACTAACACATCATTAAATTGTTGACTGAGTTTTGCCGCGATGGCTAAACCAATAACACCAGCACCAACAATGAGCACATTGACTTTGTCCATAATATCCTTAGTTATATCCTGCACACTTTACTTTGGTAGTAAGTGTGACAATAAGTGGCCTAATTATAGCGAAAAAACAAACATCTACTTAGCTTTTCAATTAAATTTTAAATTAAGCTTATAGTTAACTTTTAACGTCCTTAGTAACTACAGCCGATGATTTGTGACCATGTCCTATGGAATTATTCAGTCGCTTATTAACTATTTATATAAAGTAAATTTTTTATACATCGCTATTAAGGACAAAATGCTCATTGCATCAATAACCTCGGAGCATCAAGGGCCCTAAATATAATATCGATAGAATAATGCTAATTTAGCTTTAATAAATTGCTATGCATTAAAAGCTATACAATATTTAGTTTATTAGTCGTTAAACAATGAAACTGCAGCTTTGAAGTTTTACCGTTAAGCGGTAAACTTTCATTAATACAGCACAATTAAAACAGTAATAAAATTCATATGAAAAAGACTGAGAATCCTGAATATTCGACCAAAACTATCCATAAGGTGAGCTATATGTTTTCACCTGAAGCTGCAGAAGAAAATAAGGGCAAGCTGATAAGGAAAATCACAACGGATGTGGTTATTGTTGAGCAACCTCTACAGATCACTTTATCTTGGCTCGAACAAGGCGTAGTAAAAAATACCGTATTCACTATTACTATGCGTACGCCAGGACACGATAAGTTATTAATAACCGGGTTATTACATAGTGAAGGAGTGATAAAGCAGCTTAGTGATATTGAATCAATAAAGTTAGCCTCAGAAGGTGTTACTGGAGAAGGTTGGCAAAACGAGTGGCTTGTACACTTTATTACTGGTTTTACCCCAGATTTATCATCATTAGAGCGGTATATTATCAGCTACTCGAGTTGTGGCCTTTGTGGCAGCACTTCATTAAAAACACTGCAGTTAAAAACAACGATAAATTTAGCTTTTACTGAACATAAACATGCCTTAGCGGCCCAATCATTACTTTTATTGTCCAGTAAAATGCGTAGTGAACAAGCTCTATTTGATAAAACGGGTGGCGTACATGGCGCCGCCTTATTTATGTTAAAAGTTGAGCTAGCATTTAAAAATAAGGTTGAACGAGCGTTTGAACAACAGTTAAATAAGCAATTAACTTTACAGCATATCTATGAAGATATTGGTCGCCATAACGCGGTCGATAAAGTTATCGGCGCCTTATTAACATCTACATCCATATCTAGTACAGCTAAAGATAAGTTAGCGCAGGTTAACTGTGATGCCTTATCGCTATCAGTACCATTACGATTATTACTTGTTAGTGGCCGCATAAGTTTTGAAATAGTACAAAAGACCATTATGGCTGGTATTCATGTTTTAGTCGGTGTTGGTGCACCGTCAGACCTTGCTATACAAGCAGCCAAGCAATTTGATTTAACCCTAATAGGCTTTGTTAGTGAACGTGGCTTTAATGTCTATCATGGTGATTGGCGCTTAAGTAATCACCAGCGCTAAATCAGCGGTGGATTTTTAGCTTTGTTGATGATCACCGCGACCGATTTTGATGTTGGTGTATAAGAGCGATCACCAAAACTATCTAGTGGTACCAGCGGATTAGTTTCTGGGTAATAAGCGGCAAGATTACTTCTTGGAATGTCGTAAAAGCATAATATGAAGTTAGTTACCGTTCTGTTTTGGTTATCAGACCAAATAGAGGTGATGTCGACATAATCGTTATTTTTAAAACCCTGTTTTAAAGCATCTTTTTTATTGATAAATAATACATTTCTCGCGTTACTAACGCCACGATATCGATCGTCCATGCCATAGATGGTGGTATTGTATTGATCGTGTGAACGCAATGATTGCAAAGTATAAAGTGGCTGTTTGTTATTTTGTAGCTCGTCTAATTTGTCTTTTGAGATATTGATAATACTTGTTGGTAGAAAATTAGCAGAAAACAAAGCTTTTTCTTGCGCATTGTGCCATTTTAATTGTGCAGCACTGTTACCAAGATAGAAGCCACCTGGTTGTTCAAGCTGTAGATTAAAATCGGTAAATCCTGGAATGGCTTGTTCGATCAAGTCACGAATTAAGTCGTAATTTCCTTTTAGCTGTTGCCAGTTAATGCTGGTATTGGCGGTGGCGTTAGTCTTACTCTTAGCGAGGGTTACCTCAGCGATATCGGCGACAATGGCAGTTTCAGAGTGCATTGTCTTTGCTAGGGGCACAACGTTACCTTGTGATGCATGCACCATGCTAAAAGTATCTTCCACGGTAATAAACTGCTCTCCCGTGGCTTGGTTATCTATTTCGGTACGGCCTAAACAGGGCAGGATCAGTGCGTCTTGACCTATACATAAATGGCTACGGTTGAGCTTAGTGCTTATTTGCACATTCAAGTCGGTATTCTTTAACGCTTGATGGGTTTGCTTGGTATCGGGTGCGGCTTGGGCGATGTTTCCACCTAAACAAATCAATACCTTACTGGTTTTCTTTAGTAAAGCCGTTAACGCATAATAAACGTTATGACCTTTTTCTTTCGGTAATGGCGTATTAACGGCTTGAGAAAGTTGCTCGATAAATGCGGCGGTTGGTTTTTCATTGATGCCCATGGTGCGATTACCTTGCACATTGGAATGACCACGAACGGGACATAAGCCGGCGCCTTGTTTGCCAATATTGCCAGACAACAATTGTAAGTTAACAATTTCTTGAATGGTAGCGACAGAATGTTTGTGTTGAGTGATGCCCATTGCCCAGGTACAAATGACCTTATCTGCGTTCAAAAACACCTCAGCAGCTTGCGACAACTGTTCAAATGATAGCCCTGATTGTTGTTCAATTAGTTGCCAAGAGGTGTCGTTAACTACTTGCCGATATTGCTCAAAATCTTGGCAGTGCTCGGTAATAAAATCATTATCGATTATGGCTGGCTCGCTGTTGGCTTTGTGCTCAGCGTTACGGGCGAGAATAATTTTAACCATGCCGCGAACGGCCGCCATATCACCACCGAGTTTTGGGGTGAAATAAGCATGGCTGATAGTCGTTGCTTTAGAGGTCAATAATTCTATCGGGTCTTGCGGGCTAGCAAAACGTTCCAGTGCCACTTCTTTTAAATTGTTAAAGCTCACTATTTTGCAGCCGCCGCGTGCGGCCTTACGCAAGGCATTCATCATCCTAGGATGATTGGTACCTGGATTTTGGCCAAAAACAAATATGGCATCGGCATGGTTAAAGTCGTCTAATACTACCGTGCCTTTGCCAATGCCAATGGCTTCATTTAAGGCAACACCGCTGGCTTCGTGACACATATTTGAACAGTCAGGGAAATTATTGGTACCAAAAAGTCGGCCAAATAATTGATAGAGGAACGAGGCTTCATTGCTGGCGCGACCGGAAGTATAAAACTCTGCTTCATTGGGCGAATTTAAGCTGTTAAGTTTATCGGCTATTAGTTGATAGGCATCTTGCCAGTCAATAGGCTGGTAATGATCAGTGTCTTTATTGTATCTCATCGGCTGTGTTAGCCGACCTTGGTACTCTAACCAATAATCACTTTGTTTTTGTAACTGGCTGACACTATGCTGGGCGAAGAACTCGGCATCTACTTTTTTACTGGTAGACTCCCAAGCAATGGCTTTGGCGCCATTTTCACAAAACTGCAGTAAACCTTCTTTTTCATCACCCCAAGCACAACCGGGACAATCAAAGCCTTTATCCTTATTTGCTCTTAATAAGTTTTTGACATTAGTCTGCGGTTGTTGGCTTTGAATAATGTGTTTTAAGGTCGAGGTTAATGATGACAAACCACCGGCTTTGTTGGGTTTTTTACTAAAATGCTCAGACACAAAATTCACCTTGAAATAATACCAATTGAACTAATTTACTCATCACTTAGCGAGAATTAAACTGTTTGGTATAACTATGCAGACAATTGCAAAATTGAAATAATTTAATTGCTTAATTATATACGGAGGCAGAGGCCAGACGCCAGTCATTCAACTGGCTTACTTTGATTCGTTCAGCGGGATTCCGCTTTTATGTGCTGAAATGAATACAGCTAACTTTTTTTACCATAGAGCTGTTCAGCTTTGTTATACATTAACCAAGAAGTAACCACATATTTCTCATCAGACAAAGGAATATGACCTTTATGGGTATGGGTAAAACCGGCAGGGAAAATAACTAATGAGCCTTTTTTAGGTTTTACCTTTATTCCTTGATAATGAAATTCAGTTTCGCCACCTTCTTCAACATCGTTTAAATAATACAAAAAAGCTAATACACGGTGTAAAGGCTTATTGTGTGGTAATTGGGGGAAAATTTCTGAGTGCCAGTAATGATAACCACCAACTCCTTGTTCGTAACGCTGCACGGTAAATTTGTCGTAACAAAAAACATATTGGATCAATTGGTCTAAATAAGGTTTACCTATGTGGTCAAAATTTTCTTTCGTTACCGAGGTCGGTAAGCCAGTTTCAGGATGTTTCACCGTAGGGTTCAATGCGGAAATTAACGCCATATAATGCTCAGTCAAATAAGCTTTTACATGGGGGTAACTGGCATTAATGACTTCAAGCTGTAGAGCTTGCCATTCTTTTTCAACCATAGTGACATCTTGACTGTCTTTTAGATTAGTCATTACACCACTGCCAACACGACCTTTTACTACTTTATCACTGCTCTGATGACCATTCATTAGTTGGTCGCAAAGTTCATCAGACAGCGCATTGTCAAATACACCGATAAATTGGCTCATTCATAATCCTTAACGCTATTTTTCTTAAATTTAGCTGATATTTCTATATAACCACACTAACGCAAGGTAACCAAATTATAAATATTTTAATAACATCATTGTAACATGCTTGTAACATTTGCAGTATTAATGCTATGTTTGAATGGCCTTGATGAAAATCAAGGTGTACTGAATATGTATAAAAAACCAATAATTATAACTAACGTACAGGTAATATTCATGTCAAACAATATCAAACGTCACAAAATGTCGACGCATAAGACAGCCATAATAACTACCGCAAGTGTTTTATCGCTTTCAATATCAACCGCTTTATATGCAGCAGAGCCGGTCGGTGTGCAAACCACAGATAATTTATTATCAGCAGTGGCTAGTTCACCTTTACCAAAACGCTTTATTGTCAAATATAAGCAATCAGCTAACGCTCAGTTAATGAGTCAATCAGCGAGTCCTGCAGCAACCAATAGTGTTACCGGCTTTAGCAATATGGCAAGTCCAACGGCCTTTGCTCGATTAATTGCCGTTAGGAAAAAGTTAAAAAATCTAGGTGCTAAAGTTAAAGCTGAATTTCCAAACATGAACATGATCAGCGCTGAACTATCTTCAGCCGATGCAATGAGCTTAGCGAATGATGACAATGTTGAATATGTAGAAGAAGATTTACAACGTCGTTTTATGGCACAAAGCGTACCTTATGGTATTGGTATGGTTCAAGCCGATCAAGTTGATGACAGTGTTGCATCAGCTAATTCTGGCGGTAAGAAAATTTGTATCATTGATTCAGGCCTAAACTTGCCTCATGAAGACATGGGTGCACAAGGTGGCACTATTAATGGTACTAGTGATAGCGGAACAGGTAATTGGTTTGACCATGGTGGACCACATGGTACTCACGTAGCGGGTACTATTGCGGCACTTAATAATGGCATTGGTGTTCGAGGTGTTATTGGTACCGATCCTAATTTACATATTGTTAAAGTATTTAATGAAGCAGGTTGGGGTTATTCTTCTGACCTAGTTAGTGCTATTAACAAATGTGTCAGCAATGGCTCAGATGTTATTAACATGAGTTTAGGTGGTACAGGTTCAAGTATTAGTGAGAAAAATGGAATTCAAGCAGCTTATGATGCAGGTGTATTACTTATCGCTGCTGCAGGTAACGACGGTGTTGCAACAAGCACTACCGATGTTGAAAGCTTTCCAGCATCATATGACTCAGTAATGTCAGTAGCCGCTATTGATAGCGCTAAAGTATTAGCTGATTTTTCACAGAAAAATAGTCAAGTTGAAATATCAGGTCCAGGTGTCGATGTATATTCTACTTACCCTGAAGGATTAGGTTCAGTGGTTGAAGTGTCTGTGGCAGGAAGTGGTTATAGCGCTAATGCCATGGAAAACCAAGGTAGTGCAACGGCTGCTTTATATAACTTTGGTACAGGTCAAGCCATTGATTCTGGTGCTAGTGGTAGTGTTTGTTTAATCGCTCGTGGCAGCATTTCATTTCACGATAAAGTGAAAGCTTGTCAAGATAGCGGTGGTGTTGGTGCAATTTTATATAATAACGTTGCTGGTAGTTTTGGTGGCACTTTAGGTACCTCAAACGCGACTAGTATCCCTAGTGTTACTGTTTCTGATACTGATGGCGCGGCGATGTTAAATAATTTAGGCGCTAGCGCAACGATAAATATTGGTACGGGTAATTATGGAAAAATGAGTGGTACTTCAATGGCATCGCCTCATGTTGCAGGTGTAGCTGCCTTAGTGTGGAGTCATCACCCTACTTGTACTAACGTTGAAATTCGTAATGTACTTAATGCCACAGCCCAAGATCTTGGTGCTACCGGCCGCGATGTTAAATTTGGTTACGGTTTAGCGCAAACTAAAGATGCTATTGATTACATTACAGCCAATGGTTGTGACGGCAGTGGCTCAGGTGGCGGCGGTGGTGGTACAACACCGGGTGATACTGTACTTGAAAATGGTGTTGTTAAAACTGACTTAGCAGCAACTACAGGCAATGCACTTGTTTTCACTATGGAAGTACCAGTAGGTGCAACCGACATTAACTTTGCTACTACCGGTGGTAGTGGTGATGCAGATTTATATGTGAAATTTGGCGCTGAGCCAACAGACAGTGTTTACGACTGTCGTCCATATAAATCAGGTAATGTGGAATCATGTGCTAGTACCGACGCTGGCGGTACTTATTATGTGAAAATTAAAGCGTATAGTGACTTTACAGGCGTTAATTTAACCGCTAGTTACACTGAGCCAAGTACTGGTGGAGGCGGCGGTGCTGTTCAGCCAATCGATAGTACAGTTAACAACATATCTGTTTCAAGAAGACAGTGGACGCGTTATACCCTTGATTTAGCAGCAGGTTACGGCGACTTAACTGTTACTTTATCTGGTGGTAGTGGTGATGCAGATTTATACGTTACTGAAGGTAAGCAATCTACTTCATCAACTTATGATTGTCGTCCATATAAAAATGGCAACAATGAGACGTGTAACTTTACCACTCCTGCACAAGGTACTTGGTATGTTGATATTTACGGTTATTCAGCAGCATCAGGGATAACGTTAAACATCCAAGCTACACCACAGTAATTGTGAGCTAGCTCAGGAAATAGCTTGATAAAATAAGCTATAAAAATAAAAAAAAGGGTAACACTTGCAGTATAAAGTAGTTACCCTTTTTTTATTAAACGGGTTGTGTGGAGGTGTCATAAATAATGAGAATCGCGTCAGTAAATGAGATTGACCTCTTATGTTCACTGTTACCACTTTGAAGACGTTAGCATTTGATAATTTATACTGAAAAATTTTGTATGTTTTGATCTACAGCGGACATGGTTCAACAACCTTATTGCATTAGCAGTTTCCTGTTAGCTGACGTTCCCAGCAGAAAAGTACATGAGGGCTTTTGATGATAGTTTTTTCTAAATGAATAGTTCAACAGAAAGTCGCCAAACCCACCATAGCCGGCGTTTCTATATGATTTTAACGCTCTGGAAAGCGGTCTCTCGAATAGTCTATTTAGGGGGTACTTCAAACAAACCACTCTATTTGACGGCAAATCTACGATAGCTGACCCACTTGCCGAAATAACACAATAGATCAAATTTCCAAGTCCGTGACCAGCACTTTCTAATATTTCAGCAATAAAATTGCAATTCGAGATCTATTTCTGGGAAATTGAGTAAGCGTCTCGGGAAGTACGTTCTAACGCATGCCTCTTTTGAAGCGATTCTTTTCGCGCCTTCAGAAGCTGGCACTGTTAAGTTACAGACTATTCCCGGATGTTCTATCACCTATCGACGATGCGCTTTCATCCCCGCCTTGGAAAAGACGGGGGGGGTCGCTAAATATAGCGAATAATTAATCTTCCTATTTAGCAATAGTTTTAATTTTCAGGGTTAAGTGTTTTATCCAATAAGAATTTTTTTGCTTTTTCGCCAGAATTAGGCCTTGTTGAATAATTCTCTCGGCTTCATCTCTTTTGGCCAATTTAATCAATGCATCGGCA
>NZ_JABSOV010000097.1 GCF_013215345.1 Colwellia sp.
AATCAGTTGTGCTCACATACATAAATTCACAACAACTTACTGATTTACGTACGCTGGCACAGCGGCTTTTACTTTTCGACTATTTCGCCAACGTCGCCAAGAGAGCATAGCGCCGGTATAAACTAACAAACAGGCTAATAGTGATGCTAAGCCAGCAATGGTTTGGCCAAAGAGACCGAAAGCCTCACCGGTATGAGTAAATCGTATATAGCTACGTAACTGACTATAAGTAGAGAGTTGCTCAAATTTCTGCTGCTGAAGCACCTCACCCGTTAAGGTATTTAACAGTACCTTAAGTTTTTTCTGCGGCTCGCCACCATTACCCTGATCTACCTTATAAACTTTACTGTCGAATGGGGCACTTTCTAAAGAAAATTGAATGTTTTGCCATTCTGGGTATAGCGCTTTTACTTTTGCTAATTGCTGTCCAACAGGAAGCTGAAAAGCGCTTTGTTTAGCGGAGATCTCTACTGGCTTAGCCAGTGCAACGGACTCTGTTGATACGAGGATTTTAAGAGTGTTACCTGGCCACTTAAAGGAAAAGAAAAACGCCGTGACCACCAAAACAAACAGTATAGGCGCCATATAAATACTAAAGACGTTATGCCATTGAGAGTTTCTAGCGCTCTTGTTAGGGTAATTACCTGACAAGGTTAGCCTTTGTTTGAAGGCTCTGGAATTGAAGCGTTTCGGTAACCATAAATAAAGCCCTGAAAGAATCAAAACAAGAAAAATAATATTGGCAATGCCATTGACCCATCGACCCATTTCACTGAACTTTCCATCTAAGGTTAACCAGCGATGAAAAGCGCGTAATTTACCTAAAAATATTTTAGTACCTTGACCCGGAATCGCCATTTCTTCACCGGTATAAGGGTTGAGATAAGCGACTTTCTTTCTACCGTCTTTGACAATAATTGGTGCATTAGACTGGTTTTCTACCACAATTACAGCGGTTTTTTTGGTTGGATAAGTATTAGCTATCGCCAAAATTTCTGACATGGGTAAGAGCTTAGCTGAGCTTGTTGGCGCTGTTGGGTAGTCACTACGCTCGGCGGTTTTAATCATCTGACGTTCATAGGTTAATGCTACACCTGTGATAGACATTAAAAAAATAAAAATGGCAGCGCTACAGCCTATGATCAAATGTAACCAAAAAAAGGTTTTTCTTATATTCATCAATTTACCTTGAGCCAGTATTACAAAACACGGGGTATTAAACGTCCTTGAGTACAAAAACAAGGTGAGCATCTTGCTGACCTAAAGTACGCTTACTGAAATTTAGCAGGGTAATTTTGCTGAGATTTAAGTAACGTTTTGGCGATTGTAGTACATTTGTATGGAATAAAATATAACTGGATGAGAATCATTCGTTATTGTATGTGTTTTCTGCGCTATTGGTGATCTGGCTATAAAAAGTAGCTATAAAAAAGCCGCTGAAAATAGCGGCTTTTATTCTTAGTAGTTATTTTTACTAAACTTTATCAGTGAAACTAGTGAATAGCTTCATATAAGAAAATGGCTTAAGCATCATTCATATAGTTATCAGGTAACGGTAGTGCAGCAACGCCAGAGTCTACTGCGGCTTTAGCAACGGCTAAGGCAACATCCTTACATAAGCGAGGATCCATTGGGCGAGGGATTATGTAGCCTTTACCAAAAGATAAGGCTGTTTCGCCACTGGCTTTTAACACACTTTCAGGTACTTCTTGCTTAGCAAGTTCTCTAATGGCATGTACGGCAGCAATTTTCATTTCGTTGTTAATTTTACGAGCGCGAACATCTAAAGCACCACGGAAAATAAACGGGAAACATAAGACATTGTTTACTTGGTTCGGGTAATCAGAGCGGCCAGTCGCCATAATTAAATCACTTCTTACACTGTGAGCAAGTTCAGGCTTAATTTCAGGATCTGGGTTAGAACAAGCGAATATAACCGGGTTATCAGCCATTTTTAAAACCTGTTCAGGGCTAAGTAAGTTAGGACCAGACAAACCTAAGAACACATCCGCGCCTTCAATAACGTCGTCTAATGTTCTTTTGTCAGTGTTATTAGCGAAACGTGTTTTGTATTCAGATAAATCACTACGACGAGTATGAATTACACCTTTAGTGTCTAACATGTAGACTTTTTCACGCATTGCGCCACATTGAATTAACAATTCCATACAAGAGATAGCGGCTGCACCAGCACCTAAACAAACAATGTTAGCGTCTTCAATTTTCTTGCCTTGAATTTCAAGTGCGTTGATCATTGCAGCAGCTGTTACGATAGCTGTACCGTGTTGGTCATCATGAAATACTGGAACCTTACAACGTTCGATTAATGCTTTTTCAATAATGAAACACTCTGGTGCTTTAATATCTTCTAAGTTGATGCCACCAAAGCTATCAGCAATACAGGCAACCGTATTGATAAACTCTTCGGTAGTTTTATGAGTTACTTCAATATCAAAAGAGTTAATGTCAGCAAACCGTTTAAATAATAACGCTTTACCTTCCATTACTGGTTTTGAAGCCATTGGACCAAGATTACCTAAACCTAATACCGCAGTACCATTGGAGATAACGGCAACCGTATTACCTTTAGCGGTATATTTGTAAACATCTTCTGGGTTCTTGGCGATTTCTCGACAAGGCTCGGCGACACCAGGGCTATAAGCTAGCGATAAATCGGCACTTGTTTCGGCGGGTGTAGTGATGGCTACGGCAATTTTACCTGGAGTTGGCAAGGCGTGATAATCCAGTGCTGCTTGTTTAAAATCAGACATGTGTGACCTACTTTTATAGTTATAAGATTAAGGAGTTGTAATAAATAAAGGGAGGTACTCAACATGCCGGTTGGGGGTAGCATGCCGAATACCAATAAAACTTGTTGTTATGACGCTATTGTTCAGAAACTGTTGTTCAGGAACTTTATTATGAAAATTACATCGTGGACTTCACTTCCGTAACTCTCGGATAAATTAGTAAAAAAGCACCTATCATCAGGTAACCTCCGACAATACCGGTTAGGTGCGGCATATGCAGAGTTGCTGAGTGCAAGATACCAATAGATGCCATTATGGCAGCAGCGATTGAAAACCAACCGGCATGTTTGAACTGAGCATCAATAACATTAGCGACAATTGAACCCCACACTAAGCCAGTAATAATGGCTCCTTGTGATAAGGCTTGATGACCTAGCAAGTGTGCACCTTGTTGTGACATGGCGATTACCATTGCAGGGTCGGTTAAATTTGGTAAATTTTGCGCGCCAACATCACGCAGGGCATTCATCATTGAACCCCACTTGACCATAATAAAGCTGGAAACATGCGGCATCATGGCGAGTATGATGGCAATAATATGAGACTTTTTAACACTAGTAGCGCTGTGTGATATCAGTGATATGGCAACAAAAACTAAAATAGGTGCGGCGGCAGATAACGGGATAAGGTTACTTAAAAAAGCCAATAGACCAAAAGTTGCCGCTAAGAAAAAGACGATACCGACACCAAGTACATAACCACAACGGGCTTTCATCGCTTTATATACCGGGTGGCCAATATAAACCGTTGTTGGAAAAGGCGAGCCAAAAAGTGCGCCAATCATGGTGCCAACACCGTCGGTAACCTGACAAACCGCTACCGGATATTCATCGCCAGCAGATTCTGCTGACTCAACGTTATTCATGGTTTCAATAAAATTATATATTTGCACAGGAATGAGTACTAAAAACAATTCCATATGATTAAATAAATGCTGTAAGCCAATAATTAAATCGCCAAAATAGGGAACAGGAGGATTAAAGGCGACTCCTTCAAAGCTAATTGACGTTTCGCCCATGATGAGAGCGATAACGGTACCTACTATCAATGCCGCTAAACCAGCGGGTAAATTGAACGGTAGTTTAAACTGTCCGACTAAACCCCAAATGATAATCATCAGAGAAGCAAAACCTACCACAGGGCTTTCTAGAATACTGGCTAAGGAAACGCTGCCAATAAATACTAAAGCAATACCACAGAGTGTGCCTAACATGCCAGCACGTGGAGTAACACGTTTTAGAAATGGTCCAGCAATGGCACCAAATGCGGCCACAATACCACCAATAAAACCAGCGGCGATACCAACTTGCCAAGCAAGTTCAGCATCTTGAGTTGCCCAATAAATAGGGCCAATAACACCAAATAAGTAAACAAACATTACCGGTGTACTAATACCGTAAGGCAAAGCAGTTACGTCGTTTCGGCCAGTTTTGGCCGCTAAACGTCTTGCCATTAAGGTATAGACAACCACGCCGGCAAGAATGGCAATGGCTGCACCGGGTACGATGCGGCCAAAGACAATCTCAGTTGGCATATTAAAAACAAACTTACAGATACCACTTAAGACAATAAGGTTGGTTAAGTTATCGGTAAAAAGCGCCCAAAAGGCACTGAGATCACTTCGATGAAAAAGTTTGTATTCGCTACTTTCTGTATTCATAGTTCCCCCTTGTAAGTGCGCTATTGCTACTATTAACCGCTGTCGATAATGAGTAATAATAGCGCAGTTTGTTTTTAATTTACGCGATTCAATAGGCTATTAGCCTATTAGAAACGCCATACAGCAAGAAGCTGTGCTGCATTATCATCAGTACCTTTTTCACCTAGTTTATTTTTCCAGTATTGGTATTCAATACCAACGAATAAACGTTGTGCTTTTTGTCCTAATACTTCACCTAAATCCAAACGAATTTGCGGTTGAAATAGAATCCATGATTCTAACTCGGTAGTGCCAAAGTTATTAACTTGGGTACGGCCATCGATATACTCTAAGTGACCTTCAATGCTCCAGCTTGTAGAACCAATTTTAAATGGATAAGCCCAAGAAAAATCAACCATAAAACTAGAGTCTTCATCAACTACGGTAAAGACCGGAGAATCTGCACTGCCACCACCTTGATGGATATAACCAGTTACATCTATTTGCGCAAAAGCAAAACCAGGTAGGTCTAGTGCAAATCTCACACCCGGTAATACCCAAGCACTGTTTACTTCAGGAGCGAAGTTAAAACCTGCGACTATACCGATATCTTTTACCGGACCAAAACTGAGGTCATTACCCGTGATCGCGCCTAAACTAAAGTTTGAATACCACTCACCATAAAGCTCACTTGAGTCGGATACAGGGAAGTTAGCATCGTTATTCACTGAGTAACGTGAGTAATCCATAAAGAAGAAGTTATCGCCGTATTCCCAACCGCCAGCATGTTGGAAGGTGATGATGGTAGTATCCGCGGTGCCACCGGTACCCACTCGTTCTAATTCACCTAGTGCTTGAATTTGAACTTCGGTATTGCTCCAGATTTCTGCAGATGCCATTGGTGCAGATAATGCTGCAGTTAATGCAAGTGCGGTAAGTGATGCTTTCATATTCATAGTGTCTCTCTTAATGTAATTTATTTTTAATAGTTATATTGATTTTTGTTTTAATTTTTTTAAAATGTCCGTATGTCACTATTTTCCGTAACTTGACACATGTGTCAGGTTGCGATTAACTAAGATACATCAGGTTGTTTTGTAAACACAACAAAAAATTAAAACTAAAATAGAAGGTAAAGTAATATGACGTTTAAATCATTTAATCCGCCGCAAAGAATTTTAATGGGCCCTGGCCCTTCAGATGTAAGTGCACGAGTACTTTCTGCGCTGTCTAGACCAACTATTGGTCATCTTGATCCCTTATTTATCAATATGATGGATGAAGTGAAAACCTTACTACAATATGCTTTCCAAACCAAAAATGAATTCACCATTGCTTTATCAGCACCGGGCTCAGCAGGTATGGAAGCATGTTTTGTAAACTTAGTCGAAGCTGGCGATAAAGTCATTGTTTGTCGCAATGGTGTGTTTGGTGAACGCATGATTGAAAACGTTACCAGAATTGGCGCAGAGGCTATAGTTGTTGACTCTCCTTGGGGTCGAGCTGTTGAAATTGACAAGGTAGCAGCGGCATTAAATGATCATCCAGATGCTAAGTTTTTAGCCTTTGTTCATGCTGAAACGTCAACGGGTGCAGTGTCAGACGCTCAAGCCCTATGTAAATTGGCCCAAGAGCACGAGTGTTTAACAATTGTTGATGCTGTAACATCATTAGGTGGTATTGAGCTTAAAGTGGATGAATGGGGCATTGACGCTATCTATTCAGGTACGCAGAAATGTATGTCTTGTGTGCCAGGTATCTCGCCTATCTCTTTCAGCCCTAAGGCCGTAGAAGTAGTACAAAACCGTAAAACTAAAATACAAAGCTGGTTCTTAGACCAAACGTTAGTTATGGGTTATTGGTCTGGTAAAGGTAAGCGTAGCTACCATCATACTGCGCCAGTAAACTCTTTATATGCACTGCATGAAGCCTTGATAATGCTACATGATGAAGGTCTAGAAAATAGCTGGGCACGTCATAGAGAACAGCATGAAGTGTTAGCTAAAGGTCTGAAAGAATTAGGTATTGAGTTTATCGTACCTAAAGAAGAGCGCTTACCTCAGTTAAACGCTATCTACATTCCTGATGGCGCTGATGATGCTAAGGTAAGAAACTACTTACTAGAGCATTACAACCTTGAAATAGGTGCAGGTTTAGGTGCCTTTGCTGGTAAAGCATGGCGCATTGGTTTGATGGGACATGGGGCTAAAAGTGAAAATGTTGCCTTATGTTTATCAGCATTAAAAGATGCCTTGAATCAATAAAGGCACAATAAAACGCTATAAATAGTTTTATTAATGAAAAAAGACCACCTTTCGGTGGTCTTTTTTTTCGCATAGTGAAATCTAAACAGCTTTTTATGACCGTTATCTTGGCGATTTATTTCATAATATGGAATAAGAATGATGGATTTGATATTGTCGCGAACTTTTTTTATATGATGAAATTCCCGGTAACGGTTTTTTCTACATGTTGAAATGCTAACTAACTTCGAACGCAGCTTTAAATGAGCGTTCAATAATGATATTCACGGCGGTAATACTAAAAATAGTAGGCAATTGTTTGTGGAGTAGTTCGCCGAATGATAAGTTAATCATTACCGTTTCACCTTATAATTTCGACGATGACTCAGATTAATAAAACCTTATCGACCTACAATAAATTTGAAAAGTATCCCTTTGGCAAAAAAATATTCTCCATTATCGTCAGTCAAGTCGCGCCTTATTTTGCCACTATTAGCCCTAAAATATCAGAATTAGTGCCTAACCAGTGCACTTGTCTTATCAAAAAGAAGAGAAAGGTTTTTAACCATATAAAAACAGTGCATGTGATAGCCATTTGTAATGGTTTAGAAATGGCTATGGGGGTAATGGCAGAAGCTTCAATTCCCAAACATCTTCGTTGGATCCCAAAAGGCATGACGGTAGATTACACCGCCAAAGCAGGTAGCGATATTCGCTGTGTAGCCAAGGTAAACCAAGAAGACTGGCAGCCGGGTGATATGCTGGTGCACATCACCGCTTATGATGAAAATAACATTGTGGTAGTTAAGGGGAATATTAAACTTTGGATATCTGAAAAGCCAACAGTATGACCAGTGGCCTAATTAACAAACCGCTGTTGGGCTGGCGGCTTACCCACTAAGCTAAGTAACTAAAAGATAATTTCAGTTACTTAGTTAAACCACAACCTTTCAAGATAATGCTGGTAAGTGATGCAACGACTTCATCAAAATCATCATCGTTCATCGCCTCTTTACCAAAGCCAGCCAATACTTGCACATTAAAATCAGCATAATGCTGGGTTGAACTCCAAATAAGAAATAACAAATGATATGGGTTAATGGCGTCTATTTGGCCTTGTTCAATCCAGGTCTCTATTACGGAAATCTTTTCATCTAACCATTGCTTAAATTCTGTATGTAAATAGTCTTTAAGAATAGGCGCTCCGTGAATAACTTCACTGGCAAAGATTTTAGAGCCATCAGGATCATGTTTAGCATGCATGATTTTCTCATGAATATAAGCAGTAAGAATCGTTTTCGGGTCATCATCAACACTTAAGGTATCAAAGCTAGTATTCCAGCTGACAATAATCTCGGTAAGCAATTGCTGATAAAGGTCAGTTTTATCATTGAAATAATAATGAATGTTTGCTCTGGGAATATTGGCTCGTTCGGCAATGCGTTTAATAGATGCGCCTTTAAAACCGTGAGTAACAAACTCTGTTTTGGCTGCAGTTAAAATAAGCGCGACGTTCTTTTGACGAACTTGTCCGACAGACTCTTTTTTTACCGGCACAGATACCTCATAACTTCATTTATAGTAGAGGAAATAACTTTATAACAAGTTGCAATCGACAGCCATAGCTTTCTTGTAAATGGAATGATTAATTTCTATAAATTGCTCTAGATCATGGTTGGGGCATCGCTGTAATAGAGAGTATGCAGTAAATGTTAGTAAAAGCTAGAAAGCCAAAAGCAAGATGACTTAGTGGTGAAGTCATCTTGCTTTTCATTGCTGGTCAAGTGTTGAGCTATTAATATTAATGCGCTGCTTTTACTTCCAGACGTCTTTTGTGTAATAACGGCTCAGTATAACCGCTGGGTTGCTTTCTACCTTGAAAGATTAAATCAGTCGCGGCTTTAAAAGCAATACAGTGGTCAAAGTTAGTTGCCATTGGGCTGTAGCCAGCATCACTAGCGTTTTGCTCATCAACAATAACAGCCATGCGTTTCAGTGATTCATTTACTTGTGATTCAGTAATAATGCCATGGTGCAGCCAGTTGCAGACATGTTGACTAGAAATTCTTAAGGTAGCTCTATCTTCCATACGAGCAACGTTATCAATATCAGGTACTTTAGAACAGCCAACACCTTGGTTTACCCAACGACCAACATAACCTAGTAGACCTTGAATGTTATTGTCTAATTCTTTCTGGATCTCTTCAGCTGATAATTGTTCACGGTTCTTTAATAAAGGAATGGTTAACAAATCAGTTAAATCATCAGTATGGCCCGGCTTGGCAAATTCAGCTTGCATAGCAAATTGTATTTCTTGAACATTGACCTTGTGATAATGCATTACATGTAAAGTAGCAGCAGTTGGCGATGGCACCCAGGCACAGTTAGCACCTGATTGTGGATGGGCGATTTTGCTCTGCACCATATTCGCCATTTCATCAGGAATAGCCCACATGCCTTTACCAATTTGCGCTTTACCTTGCAGTCCGGCTTTTAAACCAATGCGAACATTTCTGTTTTCGTAAGCTTCAATCCAAGGCTCATGTTTCATTAATTCTTTTTGTGTAACCGGACCCGCTAACATACTGGTATGTATTTCATCACCAGTACGATCTAAAAAGCCAGTATTGATGAAAGCAAGGCGGGCTTGGGCGGCGCGGATACACTCTTTTAAGTTAGCAGAGGTGCGACGTTCTTCATCCATAATACCCATTTTAATGGTATTTTCTTCTAAACCTAATACACGTTCGACCGCGCTGAATAAATCGTGACTAAAAGCTACTTCTTCTGGGCCATGCATTTTAGGTTTTACAATATAAATGCTGCCTGCTTTAGAGTTGGTAAACTTAGAGTTACCTTGTAGGTCGTGCAAAGATATTAAGCTGGTAATTAAACCATCAACAATACCTTCTGGAACATTCTCATCATTTTCGTTAACAATTGCATCAGTCGTCATTAAATGGCCGACGTTACGGATAAATTGTAAACTTCTGCCTGGAAGAGTAAAGGCTTCTTTAGTCGGAGATAAATAGCTACGATCGCCATTCAATGTACGGGTAATGGTTTTATCACCTTTTTGAATACTCTCTGCAAGGTCACCTTTCATTAAACCTAACCAGTTGCGATATACCAAAGTTTTATCCATTGGATCAACGGCGGCAATAGAGTCTTCACAATCTTGGATAGTACTTAACGCAGACTCTAATACCACATCTTTAACAGAAGCAGCATCAGTTTTACCAACGATATGGTCTTTATCTATCTGAATTTCAATATGTAAACCGTTATGGCGACATAATAATGCAGTCGGGTATAACGTAGAGCCAGTGTAGCCAACAAATTGTGTAGCATCTTTTAGTTGAACTTTTTCACCTGATAATAGGGTGACAGTAAAGGTCTTGTTCTCAATATGGTAACGAACCGCATTGATATGACTACCACTGCTTAGTGGCAGGGATTCATCAAGGAATCTACGGGCGTAAGATTGAACTCTACGGCCACGAGCAGGATTATATTGTTTAGTTGCTTTAGCACCGTTATCGTCGCCGATAACATCAGTGCCATATAAAGCATCATACAAACTTCCCCAGCGAGCATTGGCTGCATTGAGAGAAAATCTAGCATTCATCAAGGGTACAACGAGTTGAGGGCCCGCAATGCGGGCAACCTCGTCGTCGACATTCTTGGTTGAGATAGTGAAATCAGCTTGTTCTTCTACCAAATAACCTATCTCTTTTAAAAACAACTCATAGCTCGGTTGATTAAAAGGTTGGTTGGCAGGATCCGTATGCCATGTATCAATTTGCGCTTGTAAACTCGCGCGCTTTGTCAATAACTGTTGATTACGCGGGGTAAACTCAGTTAAAACGTCGGCAACAGAATCCCAAAAGTGATCGGCAGTAATACTAATACCCGGTAACACTTCATTATTTACTAAATTAAATAAACAGCCTGCAACTTTATAACCATGCTTGATTGTTTTTTGCTTCATTTCTTATCCTTTTTCTTTATCTTTCATTTGGCTCAATACCAATTCAAATAATGTTCTTTAAGCTTATTTGATTTGGTTTAACCAAAGTGACAAGGTTAAGCGCTCTTCGTCAGTCATTTTGGTTTTATTCATAAAGGGCATATCTTTGCTGTCGATTACACGCGCTTTGATTCTTGGTGCCCATTGCTCAATTGAAGCTGCATCAGTAAAGAGCACACCACCTTGAGCTGTTTGGAAGATATCATCGGTGTTATTTTCGCTATGACAAGCACTACAACGTTGTTCAACAATTGTTTGCACATCAGCGATAGTCACTTTTTGTGCTAGTTGCTCTGGAGTTGCTTCAAGTTTTGCAGGTGCAATAGCATAAGCTAAAGCAATTGTTGCAACAATTGAACCAACTATAAGCATAGGCTTGTTTCTACCAAAGTGACGTTGTACGAAATACTCTCTGATCGCAGCACCAATTAAGATAAGTGCTATTAATACAATCCAACCAGCATTGTGGTTATATGTCATTGGGTAGTGATTAGAAATCATGATGAAAATTACCGGTAAGGTAATGTAAGTATTATGGGTAGAACGTAACTTAGCATTTAAACCATATTTTGAATCAGGCTTACTTCCGTCTTCAACGGCTTTAACTAGTGCACGTTGTGAAGGCATGATACCGAAAAATACGTTGCCAGCCATGATTGTACCCATAACAGCACCCATATGCATGTAAGCACCACGTGGGCTAAATACTTGCATTAAGCCGTAAGATAACGCTGTACCAAGTGCTAATAAGATAATACCTAGAATTAAACCGTGATCTTTAAGTTTAGTACGAACTAGCACTTCATAAGCACCAACACCAACAATAATAGTACCTAGACCGTATGCAATTGCTTGCATTTGAGTCATATCAGAACCCGTTGGGATCAGGTAAGTTTCAGCACCAACATAAAACATTAGTACTAATAAGAAGAAACCTGTAATCCAAGTTGTGTATGCTTCCCACTTAAACCAATGTAAAAGTGTTGGCATTTTTTCTGGAGCGAGTTTGTATTTAGCGACTTCGTAAAAACCACCTCCATGGATAGCCCAAAGGTCACCTGAAATACCTTTTTCTGCTTTCCAATCCGGTGGCGTTTCTAAATGGTTATCTAACCAAACAAAATAAAATGAAGCACCAATCCAGGCGATACCTGTAACAACATGTGCAAAGCGAATGGCTAAGTTTAGCCAATCTGTAATATACGGGTCCATAGTCTTTCCTTTTGTACGCCTACTCGAAGTCGACGTTTTATAATTTTATGATTAACTAAATTTTTATCTAAATAGCTTTACTCAATAGCGTGTTGAATAATTCTTTTCTCTTAAGCGATGTTGCCTTAGACCCAGCTAGGCAACTTTCTGTTATATGTAGTACTGGTATTTTTATTAGCTTCTTCGCCTGTAGTAAGTGAAGCGCTTTAATTTACCTTAGTGAATTAAATGCGTTCTCCCATGATATGGGTGGCTTTAACGTGCCTATCATCACCTAATATACTTAAGGCAAATAGTTTTTCTGTTAAGGTTTTACAGCGGGCAATACGTCTTGCCATTAGCGGTGTTGCTTGGTAATCAAGTACGATAAAGTCAGCTTCAGCGCCTTTAGTAAAGTTACCAATAGTACCTTCTAAATCTAAAGCAACCGCGCCACCTAAAGTCGCTAGGTAGAATGATTTAAACGGGCTTAATTTATCGCCACGTAACTGTTGAGTTTTATAAGCTTCATTTAACGTCGTTAACATTGAGAAGCTCGTACCTGCGCCGATATCAGTACCTAAACCTACATTTACATCGAATTCCTCAGCTTGTTTTAAATTAAAACAACCGCTGCCTAAAAATAGGTTTGAAGTAGGGCAGAAGGCAATAGCTGAATTGGTATCACTTAAACGCTGACATTCATGGTCATGTAAATGTACACCGTGAGCAAAAACACTACGACGACCTAATAAGCTGCTTTTGTCGTAAACATCTAGGTAACCGTCACTGTCTGGGAATAACTCACTTACCCAAGCAATTTCGTCTTTGTTTTCTGAAAGGTGAGTGTGCAGGTAAACATCAGGGAATTCTTTTAATAATTCACCGGCTTTGTTTAATTGCTCAGTTGAACAAGTAGGTGCAAAACGAGGGGTAACCGCATAAAGTAAACGGTCGGTGTTATGCCACTTTTCAATTAATGCTTTGCTGTCTACGTAGCCTGACTCTGTGGTATCTTGTAAGTCATCAGGGCAGTTTTGGTTCATCAAAACTTTACCACAAATCATACGTAATTTTTTCTGTTGAGCAATAGTGAAGAAGGCTTCAACAGACTCTTTATGTACTGTACCGAAAACTAAGGCCGTAGTAGTACCAGCATCTAATAGTTGTGTTAAGAAAAATTCAGCAACACGTTTACCGTGTTCAATATCAGCGAATTGTTTTTCTTCTGGGAAGGTGTAGTTTTCTAACCACTCAAGTAATTGCGCACCGTAAGAAGCAATCATCTCAGCTTGTGGATAATGTACATGAGTATCAATAAAGCCAGGCATGATTAGGCCATTGTCATATTGAGTAACCTTAATATCTGCTGAGAGTGTTGCTAGTAATTCCTGCGCATTACCTACCGCTTCAACTAAGCCATTTTTGATGACTAAAAGTCCATCTTCAAAATATTGGTAACTATCTTCTTCAGATACTTTCGCCGGGTCGGCTAAAAAATGCAGTATCTCACCGCGGTACGCTTTGGTACCTGTGTTAGTTGAAGAACTGTTTGAAATATTATTAGACATATTGGTAAACCTATTACTTATTTTATTGCTATCTATTTGTGCTGCTATTTATACTAGCTGCACTAAATTAATTTATTTTTTATAATCCGATTCATCAAGGTGAATCAAATTATTGATTATCCTGCTAGCGTGATAACGATTGAACCGTCGAGTTTTTCAACATCGCAGTTATCGCCTTCACCGCCACGGTCAACAACTAAAAAGTTGCTAACTTCATTCAACGCTAAACAGAAATGGTGCCAAGTACCTTTATGGTAGTTAACGCCTTGCTCTGCAGTCGCTAGAAACACTTCAATTTTTGCAGTATCAAGCTCGCCTTTTGGTGCAACAACAACCACATAAGGTTGTTTGCCCGTAGGGATAAACGCTTGGCTGCCTAAAGGATGGCGTTCCATCATTTCGACAGGTAAAGGAAAAGCCAGCGGGGTGGAACGAAAAATATTAATCAAGGTTTTACCCTCTTGCTCAGCAACATCAACGTCAGCAAGATTATGATAACGCATGGTGTGGCCATCATTAATGGCGAAATGTTCAGCACTTTCGGACACTGAAATAACATCCCCGTAAGCTGAGAATTTCTCTGCCGTTAGCTCTTGGGGTACAACATTAATGATTTTACTGGTCATCTTAATCTCTCTGTTAACGGTTAATATTTTTCTACTGGCTTGAAACTGTTGCTATCTACTAGTTAAGTGCTACTTAGCTATTACTAAAAAGCAGATTATTGATACTGAGCGATTAGCTACCACGGTAAGTAGAGTAGCCATATGCTGTTAGCAATAATGGAATATGGT
>NZ_JABSOV010000098.1 GCF_013215345.1 Colwellia sp.
CGTGCATAGCGACGGTGCGAGCCACCAAGAACCTTTATACATTGAACACGCTTAGCGCCACTGTTATCAGCAACATTTAGCTGTGATTGCATTTGGATCATTGATTTTTGCTCCATTGTCATCTTTTTTAAATTGAGATAAATCTCAACAAAAACAAAAGATAAATTATAATTCAAGGCCAGAAATTTGACCCGTCACTGCCTTTTGAAAGACCCCCGTTTCGGTTAGAATTTAGACATAAAAGTCATAACTCAAACTTAACGGGCGCGAGATTATAACACCACTTACACAAAAGTGATAGCCTAATTAGCTAAAAAACAAACAGTACATCATTTACCGCTTTATCGGATAAAAGATTAAATCCAATATTCATATAGTCAGGGTAAAAGTCACTGGGCCATCGTTTAGCAGTGCTACTTTCATATCTGCGGCAAACTCCCCTGTAGGCACTTTAAAGCCTTGTTGGCGTAATTGCCCAACAAAATACTGATACAAGGTATTGCTCAACTCAGGGTTTGCTACGGTAGAAAAGCTAGGTCGCAAGCCTGAATTCGTATCTGCAGCTAGGGTAAATTGAGATACCACTAAGATATCGCCACCTGCTTGCTTAACATTTAAATTCATTTTGTCATTTTCATCGCTAAAAACACGATAACCGGCAACACGCTGTGCTAAACGTTTGGCCTTAGCTTCATTATCTTCTGGTTCAATAGCAAGAAACACTAATAAGCCATGACTAATCTCGCCAATGACTTGGCTATCAACAGTAACGCTTGCCTGACTGACACGCTGTAGCAAAGCTATCATTTCATTTGCTCTTCATTTGTTGGTGGTAGGTTTTCTTCTTTAGGTATTTGTTCTTTTAACGCTTGTTCTTTCAACCTTTGCTCTTTCAACAAAGGGTACTCTTGTAAAGATACGGTTATCATGGCTCCCACCAAGACAATAAGCCAAGAAACATAGACCCATAAAAAAATAATTGGAATGGTAGCCAATGCACCATAAATTACTTGGTAAGAAGGAAATGCTGCAATATATAAGGCAAAAGCTTTTTTCGCAAATTCGAATAACACCCCTGCCACAAATGCGCCCGATATTGCGTACTTAAAAGGTACCGCTTTATTAGGCACAGCCATGTAGAGAATAACAAAGGCAATAATAGAAGATAATAATGGTAGTAGTCGTAAAAAAACATCAAATAAACCTAAAACATCATACTGATCAACCGCGACTATCGACACTATATAAGAAGATAAGGCAATACTAGCACCAACCAATATTGGTCCTAACGTTAATACCATCCAATACATGGCGAATGAGGTTATCGTCCGGCGTTTATCGGTTACTCGCCAAATTTTGTTAAAGGTATTATCAATTGAAGAAATCAGTAATAGTGCCGCGACAAACAAGAATGATATAGCGACAGCAGACATTTTTGAAGCATTGGCGACAAAGCCGGTTAAATATTCTTGTACCACATCGCCAGCTGCAGGGACAAAGTTTTGATAAACAAATTGTTCAACGGTCTGTTGCAGTTCCGCAAACAGTGGAAAAGCGGTCATTACAGATAACATGACGACTATTAGCGGTACTAATGACATCAAACAAACATAAGATAGATAACCCGCGACTACCTGAATTTGTTCACGTTTAACACGTCGGCTAAAATAAAACAGTAGCCCTTTATGTTTATGCCAATACTCGCCAATACTTGTTTGCTTGAATGCACTCATATTTGTTAACAATTTACTGATTTGTCATATTTGTTGCATATATTAAGATAGCGTTAATGAATTAGCCAGTATGATACTGGTATTATACCCATGTTACCTCAAGATGTAGGATTCAGCTGGAATTAGAAACGTCTTTAGGTAAGGAATTGATTGAAGAGAATAGTTATTCAGGATAATTGCTCCTGCATTATCGAATAAGCTACATCCATGTAGCGTTATTGTCGAAATCAATAACGCAGCATAAAACGTTTATAAACCAGCCCTACGGGGGAGTCTGAACAAATCATGTTCATCGTTGCATCTCTTTTTAAGGGTATAGCCATTAATAAAAAGGTGCGCCTTGATCATGAATCGCTCAGGCACCCTGAAACTCGCATATTGAAGTATCATGGGTATAGTAATAATAACGGAGTAATTGATGGCGATTCAAGGTTCGGCGGGAAATGTAATTTCCGCTATTTGTAATGTATTTTTCCCTGGTTTGGGGCAACTGGTACAAGGTAGGCTAATGGCAGCAATAATTTTTGCCATTGTCTGTGTCGGTGGTTATGCGCTGTGGTGGCTGGTGATTCCAGCAATTATTGCTGGAATATTTCATTTATGGTCAATTATAGATGCGGCAACCTATAAAAATAACGCTTAATGAGCTGAGTCATTTATCCCCAGCTTATCAACCAAAGCGCGGTGCGGCAATAAAGCTAACATGCTCATTTTCCGCTGTTGGCTCTTTTTCATCATAACGATTAATTTCCGCCAATAAAGCGGATAGCTGTTGGATTTGTTTTGGGTTAGCTTTACCTTGACTGAAAATTTGACTTAGCTCTTGAAGTTTTTTTAATTGTGCTGGGGACATAATACAATTCCTTTTGTTGGCTAATAAAGCAGGGGTTTGCTGCTGCTTGATAACTTTAAGCGTAGTTACAAATAAACAACTCTGCTGCTTTATTTTTAAAGTAGAAGTAACAAGGTATTAATATCTTATTTCCACTTAACTGTTTGGTGCCATAAAACAGTTACTTAATAACAATAAGCTAGCCTCTTTGTCGACAACACTGACAACAATTGCAGATATGTCTTACACCGGGGAATTTACCCTCCTAGACATTAGGAGAATGTGCGTCAAGATAATTGCTCAGGAGAATGAGCGTCCTGCATTCTCTAATAAGTCGCATCCATGCCACGTCTTCATTATCTTCATAAGGTACGTCCTGTACCATCTGCATTGTTTAATAAGTTACCTCCATGTAACGTCATGTCTTCATGACACCCGTACTTCCTGTATTAGCTTTAGATAATAAAAAACGCCTATCACTTTCGTGATAGGCGTTTTTTTTAAACGTTACTAAGGTAGTCAGTAATTACTTACTGCCTCTACCTTCGCGTTTACGTTCATTTTCTTTTAAGGATTTTTTACGAATACGAATATTCAGAGGTGTTACTTCTACCAACTCATCATTATCGATAAACTCTAAAGCTTGCTCTAAAGACATTAAGATAGGTGGAGTTAATGTTTGTGCTTCATCAGTACCTGAAGAACGAACGTTAGTTAACTGCTTGCCTTTAAGTGCATTAACAGTTAAATCGTTATCGCGGCTATGAATACCAATAACTTGACCTTCATATACATCAATACCGTGCCCAATCATCATACGGCCACGTGACTGTAAGTTGAAGATAGCGTTAGTAAGCGCTTTACCAGTTGCGTTAGCAACCATTACACCATTTTTACGTTGGCCAATATCGCCACCTTTATGAGGACCATATTCGAAGAACGTATGGTAAATCAAACCAGAGCCTGACGTTAACGTCATAAATTCAGTTTGGAAACCAATTAAACCACGACTTGGCATAATGAAATCCATGCGAATACGACCAGTACCATCAGGTGCCATGTCAGTTAATTCAGCTTTACGTATACCCATTTTTTCCATGATCGAACCTTGATGTTGCTCTTCAACATCAATAGTTACTGTTTCATAAGGTTCTTGTAATACACCATCAACCATACGTTCAATAACTTCTGGACGCGAAACAGCTAACTCAAAACCTTCACGACGCATGTTTTCAATTAAGATACCTAAGTGAAGTTCACCACGGCCTGACACTTTAAATTTATCAGGATCAGGTAACTGCTCAACACGCAATGCTACGTTGTGAACTAACTCTTTTTCTAAACGCTCTTTAATGTTGCGCGAAGTTACGAACTTACCTTCTTTACCACAGAATGGTGAAGTATTTACTTGGAAAGTCATGTTGATGGTTGGTTCATCAATAGATAACGCAGGCAGGCCTTCTACTTCTTTAGGACAACAAACGGTATCTGAAATTTTCAATTCACCTAAACCGGTAACCGCAATGATATCACCAGCAAAACCTTCTTCAATATCATGACGTTCTAGGCCTAAGTAACCAAATACTTTACCTACTTTAGCGTTATGTACGCCGCCACTAGCTAGTTGTATAGTTACTTGTTGATTTGGCTTAACACTACCACGCTTAATACGACCAACACCGATTACACCTAAGTATGAGCTGTAATCAAGTTGAGAGATTTGCATTTGGAATGCGCCTTCAGGATCGGCATCTGGTGCCGGTACTTCAGAGATAATAGTATCAAATAAAGGTGTCATATCAGTACCAACAACGCCTTCTTCTAAAGAAGCCCAACCGTTGATTGCTGAAGCGTAAACAACTTTAAAGTCAAGTTGTTCATCAGTAGCACCTAAGTTATCGAACAATTCGAAAACTTGATCCATAACCCAATCAGGACGAGAACCAGGCTTATCAACTTTGTTGATAACAAGAATTGGTCTTAAACCTTGAGCAAATGCTTTTTGCGTAACAAAACGCGTTTGTGGCATAGGGCCTTCTTGTGCATCAACAATCAATAGTACTGAATCAACCATTGACATAACACGTTCTACTTCACCACCAAAATCAGCATGGCCAGGAGTATCTACGATGTTTACACGGTAGTCGCCCCAGTTAACAGCGGTATTTTTAGCTAAAATAGTAATACCACGTTCTTTTTCAATATCGTTTGAATCCATAACACGTTCGTCATGGCCAGCACGCGCATCTAAAGTACCTGATTGTTCAAGTAATTTATCAACTAAAGTGGTTTTTCCGTGGTCAACGTGAGCAATAATTGCCACATTTCTTAATTTATCTAACACAGGCTTTACTCGCTGTTACTATCGTTAATCGCTATTCCAGCGGATTACCGAAATAGGGCTATAATTTTGCGCGCATTATACAGCGATTTCGACTAAAAAGAAATCAATATATAATCTATTGGCCTCACCTGCACTTTTATAGAAGGCGCAAACAACAAAAAAGCTTAGCCAAATTATTGACTAAGCTTTTCATTTAACTCATTACTAACCAATAGATTAATTTATCGACAATTTATTAATACTTGGCCGCTTGCCCTTTAGCCGGTAAACTTTTTTTGATGAAGTCACGAATATCTTGATTTGATTGTCGTAAATCTTCATGGCGTAAATACATCATATGACCACTTTCATAACCTTTAAATGACAACCTGTCTTTCATCAAACCGCTTGGGTCTAGTTGCCATAGTGTATATTTAGCATCAAAATAGTTAGTCGCGCCATCAAAGTAACCTGATTGAATCATCACTTGTAGGTAAGGGTTTTGTGCCATAGCAGAACGAAGCCCTTCGCCGGCTTTATTACCAGTACGATCCCACGGATGAACATTACCAAACATGTTGTACTTAATGTCTGTTTTATAAGCTAACTCTTCGCGTAAATAATAGTTAATTGCCGGGGTAAAGCTGTGTAACCATGAGCTTAACTCCGCGTTATAATCAGGGCGTGAACCGGCAACTTTTTTATCAATGCCTAAATAACGAGAATCTAAACGACCAATAGTTTGTTTTCTGTCGCGTAATAACTCTTTCCAGAAAAAGTTATTATCAACATCTAAGTTATTATTAACCACGGCGCTCACTGATAAGCCGGAATATTTCGCTACTTGCTCAGCGATATTCTGCTTCTCTTGTACTGAGATAAAACCACCTTTTGCTAACGCTGGCAGGTATTCACCGACAGTAAACCGTTCAACTTCGGCCAGTAACTCAGTTAGAGGTTTTTTCTGCAACTCAGGCGTTAGCGCTTTATGATACCAAGCAGCTGCGGCAAAATAAGGTAGTCTGTTCGCCGCTTTTACCGGACCATCACGTTTAATACCAATATCAGTTGGTGATACTAGAATCACACCGTTAACGTACATCCACTGACGTGACTGTAATTCTTTAGCTAAACCAGCAACACGTGTGGTGCCATAGCTTTCACCAATTAAATATTTAGGTGAGCGCCAGCGGTTATTACGACTAACAAAAGTATTTACCCATTCTGCCAAATATTTAATATCCGCGTTAACACCAAAGAACATTTTCTTTTGTTGCTCTTTAGTTGGCATTTTACCGTCTTTATCTGGCAATACGCGTGAATAGCCGGTATTAACCGGATTAACAAAAACGATATCAGCGACATCTAAAATTGAATAAGGATTAGTTTTTACGCCATAAGGCTGTAACGGATAACCTTCATTATCAACATTCAATACTCTAGGACCAGTATAAGCTACATGCATCCATACCGAAGCAGAGCCTGGACCACCATTAAAAGAAATCACCAATGGACGTTTTGCGGTATCTTTTACATCACTGCGTTGGTAATAGGTATAAAACAAACTCGCCGTTGGATTACCATCTTCATCCCATACCGGTTGTGTCCCCGTAGTGGCTGTGTATTTAAATTTTTTGCCATTGACCTTAGTACTGTGTTTAGTGGTGTTCTTCTCATCAATAGCCAACTTACGTTCATGACCACTGTTTTGTTCACTAGACTGGCTAGTCGCATGTGCTGTTAGTACTGGGCTTAATGATAAGCTGAGCATTACCATTACCGAGACGAATAAGCTTTTACCCTTATGTAGCAATGTTTGTATATTTGAAGTAGAGATAATTAAATCCTCATCAGGTTAAGTTTGCTTAAATTTAATGAGCTAAATTAAGTGAACTTGAATAAAGTTAGTTGGAAAGTAACAGCTAGTCTCGAAAGGATAAAACTGTTTTCGTTAAAACGAAGAGGAAATAGGTTAAAATGCATTGAATAACATTTTTTCACATTATCTCTATACTTAAAAAAATAGCCTTGAAAAATACAGGCTGAAAAAAGTTACCTGTGAATAGCTATTGTCGCCTTTCTAAAAATCACTTTTACTAAGAAACTTTGAAGGTACCAATAGCTGCATCTAACTTAGTGGCTAATTCAGCAACCTGCTTACTATATTTCAGTGTTGAGGACGACAATTCACTACTTTTCTGGCCTAAATCAACAACCGCATCAATACTCTGCTTTATATCATTACTCAAGCCATTTTGCTGGGTAGCTGACTGCGATATATCCTGGCTCATGATATGCATTTCTTCTATAGCTTGATGGATTAAAGACAATATGGCCAAAAGCTCAACCGTATGTTCTTGACAGTTGTTCGCTTCATTTTCTCCTTGAATAATATCCGCTACTGCTTTTTTAGTTTGGCCTTGTAACGACTCAATCATCACTTGAATTTCATTGGCAGATTCCTGTGTTCTGCTAGCCAGTAAACGTACCTCATCAGCAACCACAGCAAAACCTCGACCAGAGTCCCCTGCCCTTGCAGCTTCTATCGCTGCATTTAATGCCAACAAATTAGTCTGTGCTGAAATACTGCTAATAGCATCTAATATACCGCTAATATCGAGAGATTTTTGTTGTAAAACCGCCATAACCTCTGAGGTATTATCAAGCATGGTAGTTAAATTTTTCATGCGTTCATTGGTAAGCTTGGCTATATTTTCAAGTTTATTACTTTGCGCCAAGGCATTAGTCATTTTTTGTTCGGCATTGGTCGCTTTTTTCAAAATATTTTCAGCACTCAACTCCAAGTCATCGGTTTGTGCTGTAGCTTGCATAATTGTTTGCTGTTGCAAAGATAAAGCGGAAGTCACTTGCGCGGTTTTATTGCTGGATTGTTCCGCGGCATCATTAAGTGAATGAGTATAATTAGAAATATTGGTTATTAATGCCGTTAAATCGGCAACCACTAAATTAACATTTTTTGAAAGTTCACCATATTCATCTTCTGAACGAACGGTTAACTGGCGTGACAAATCACCTTTGGCTATTTGCGCTAACACTTTGTTAATACCTGTTAAAGGGCCTATCATGCTCCGAATAGTAATAGCGGCAATACCCGCACCAACAATAAACAAGACAATAAAAACAACTAGCGTTTCTATATTACCTTGCTCAACATTGTCAAATATATCCGCTTGCAGTTGTGCTAAGTTTTTATCTAGTACTTGTAAAAAAATATCAATATCGTCGCTAGCATCATTGATATGTTGATCGGAATTTTTATAAGCTTTATTAAACAAGTCTCTATGTTCAAGTTGTGATATTTTTAAGGTAAATATATTATTATCACTACGCAGCATAGACTTTGAACGCGTAAACTCGTCAATAAACTGATCTATTAAACCACCGGTATCATAATCTTCACCTAGGCGGCTTAAAAAAGTTAATAACTGAGTAATATTATCTAAACCAAAATCAATATCTTGCTGAGACATGGTGACTTCTTCAATACTATTAATAGTTAGTATCGCCTTAGTCGCATCGGTTAAATTAAACAAGTAACCCTCTATTTGGCTAGCTGAACCAATAATACGCTCGATCTGCCGCTGATTTTGCGTATCTTCTAAAAAGGATAAATCTCCTAAAATAGCACTGGCCTCATCTAAAATATTATAGAGGGCTTTTTGCTGCTCGTTAAGTTGGATGGTTTCAGTTAATTGTGCTTTTTTATAAGTAAACATAAGTGCAACAGACTGGGTATAGGCATTATAAGTTGTAGTGAAATGACTTAAATTATCAATGGCTGGAAAGCTAACCAGCATTTTTGTTATTAACTGGCTGTTTTTGATTAGCAGTAAATTTTGTTGAGCAAAGTTTTGCTCAATAGTTTTAATGGCACTTACCGTTGACTGAGTAACAATTAACGCTTCCAACTTGGCCTGTTTAAGTAATTGCTTTTGCACATTATTCGCATAACCTTGCAATGGCAGAGCAAAGTTATCTACCTTCGCCGTAGCAATTTTAATATCACTTAAAATTCCTACTGAACTAATACTAGAAAATAATAGTAGTAGCAAAATAATGGCAAAACCTATGATTACTTTATGAGTAACTTTTAATACCATCTCTATAACCTTACTTCATTAGTATAATACCAGTTCCATTAAGTTTGTGATCTAGATGTGTGTAGGAAAAATAAATCAAAGCAAGGCGCTCGATTGACCAATAGCTGGCTATTGGGATTGAGAGCTACGCCGCCTTGGCGTATTTTAACCAGCACAAGTGAGCAATAATTTAATGGAATTGGTATAACAGCTCAGCTGTTAATTAACTCAATAACGTTATACCAGTATAGACAATTTTAGCGGGCATTTTTTAAGCTAAAAAAAAACCGTGACCCTAAGATCACGGCTATACTTATAGCTGAATTAGCACCTATTTGCATTTATTCCCTTTGAAAGGAAATAATTAAAAATAGGATAAATTAAATGTCACTAAGTCTTGTAACAAGGGTATCGTTGGCAACATATAACTCTCGGCAGAACTTGTTTATTGGCAATGCTGGCCTTTTCCCAAACCGTGACTCTATTTAATTGCTTCATCATTAAATCATTAACCAACTCCACCACAGAAAAATGCGGACAAAGCCAACCACAGTAAATACACCAAACTTCCAGATCAACAGCGCTGATATTGCAACAAAGGCAAAGCCAGGAAGCAGCACACGGCTAAATATTTTAATAGCGACATCAATGCTATCGCCACCGCCATACAAAATTGAATCAATTCTGATGGTCCATGCCTGACCCAAAATAATAAAGTGACCCAAGGTTAAGTCAAAGCGAAAAATGTTTAAGAGTGGTGCAAAGATAAATAGCATAAAAAAAGCAATTTTCGCACTAATTCTTGCTTGTTGTAATGACATCAGCATGGCTTGTTCTCTGCAATAGCATAAATTTTATAGCAGTATATCGGCCTTTAAAAATTGCTGACTTATTCTAGATCAGCCTTAACAGTAATCATTGTATTGCAAAATATTACACTTTTTATACAGTTAGCTGCTTGCTACCCACCATAAACAAGGTTCTAATTGACTTATCTACGCTTACAAAAGCAGATCAAGCTAAAAATTACGCTTTGTTTACATTACTCATTACTATTTAAACTGAGCAACTGCTTGATTACGCTTTAGAAAGCTAAAAAATACCACTTATCAGTTAATGCTGTTACAGTTTTATCAATTTTCACTTTAGGATATGGAGTTCAACATGAGGAATATACTTTTATTGGTTGCGGTTTTATTGGTCGCTACTGGCTGTTCAAGTAAAAAATCTAGTACTGATATTGAGTCAGATATGGGGTTAAAAGACGCTCCTGCTTGGGTAAATAACGGAACCAACACAGTTAGCAATGAAAATGGTCAATTAATTCATGGAGTTGGATCAGCACCTGCCATGGGGGATATATCTTTACAAAAATCCACGGCTGATAACAGGGCAAGAGCAGAAGTTGCTAGAATCATGTCAACTTTCATCGACTCAACACTAGCAGATTACTCCGCAAGTAACGGTGAAGGCTTTGATATGTCGGTTGAAAAAACGATTAAGTCATCAACTAAAGCCGCTTTATCTGGTGCCGTAATTATAGGTAGTTGGCGAGATATAAATTCAGGTTTGGTTTACTCTTTCGCCGAGTTAAATTTAAATACACTTGAAGCATCAATAAGTAACGCTGACAAAATTAACCAATCATTTAAGCAATATACAGAGAAAAATTTAGAAGCAAACTTTGAACGCTTCACTAAGGGGAATAACGAATGAAGCTTTTAGCAATAATTTTAAGCGTAGTAATATTATCAGCTTGTAGTGGTACAAAAGTTCAACGCATTGATTCATCAGAAACCATAGATTTAAGTGGCGCTTGGAATGATTCTGATTCACGCATGACAGCTGAAACTATGGTGGCCGACGTACTTAATCGCCCTTGGATAAATCGCCATGTCAGCAAACACGGAAAACCACCTACGGTAATAGTAGGTAGTATTAAGAACCTAACTCACGAGCACATTAATACCAATACATTTGTTAGTGATATTGAAAGAGAGCTTATCAACTCAGGCATGGTTGAATTCGTCGCGTCAGCCAAACAGCGAGGAGATATAAGAGACGAACGTAAAGATCAAGACCTGAACTCAACGGAAGCAACTCGTAATGCCGCAGGTCAAGAAATAGGTGCTGATTACATGCTTACAGGTCAAATCAATACCATTATCGATGCTAATGCTTCAACACAACTTCGTTATTACCAAGTCGATTTAACACTGATTAGTTTGGCTGATAATCGGAAAGTATGGGTAGGACAAGAAAAAATTAAAAAGTTAGTAGAAAATTCTAAACTTCGCTATTAAAAACACTCGACTAACAAGGAGCATTCATTGGGTAATTTAGCCATAGTAACGACAGTAAAACCTTCAATATTTTTATTGGCTTTATTTTGCTTTATTTTATCTGGATGCGCTGCAAATAATAGAGATGTGTCTGAGGTTGCGAATCAACTCAGACATAATCTACCCATTGAAACTGCATTAACTAAACTCGAAGCAATAAAAGTTGATCGGCGAAGTAGTGCACAGCACGAGCTAAACTTAGGTTACTTACAACTTGTCAGTGGTGACTATCAAAATGCGATAACTAATTTTGAAAAAGCCAAGCAGACCATGGCTTCTTTACAAGCGATATCAATATCTGAAAATTTAGCCTCTGCTACCGTCAATGAAACCTTTAGAAACTATTCGGGTTGGCCGACAGACCAAGTATTAGTACATGGTATGATGGCAATGGCTTACCTGTTAAATAATGATCTCAATGGCGCTAGAGTTGAGATATTACAAGCCGATACTCAAATGAATAAGTTAGCTGGAGCTGACACGAAAAGCTCACACGGCCAGTTAGCCTTTGTTCGTTATTTAGCAGGTGTTATTTATGAATTAAATGACGAATATGATAGCGCACTAATCAGTTATCGAATGGCGTTTAATATTTTAACAACACGAAAAGAAACAATACCCGCCCCCTTGCAACAAAGTCTTATTGACTTAACTTCGCGTGTTGGCCTAGCAGATGAATCAAAAGATTACCAAAAACAATTTAGTCGAGGTTTATCTAAGCACTATACCAATAAACAGTTTGTTTTTGCTTTTGACGGTGTTGTCACACAAATGCAGCAAGCTAAATCAACACTTTGGTGGGATATAGATGATGTCTACTTATCAGTAGCACTACCAAAGTTCCCCCGAAATAACTATGTTGAATATCCTTTTTACATTCATTCTCAGGAGGGAGAAATAGTTACTCAAAGTATAGAGTCTATTGAAAAACGAGCCAGAGAGGACCTACAAGCAAGAATGCCCGTTATATCGGCTATGGCACTTGCTAGAGCAGGCGCTAAATTCCAAACAGTTAAAGAACTAAATAAAAAAGATAATGTACTTGGCGCTTTCGCAAATATTTTGACTATTATCTCTGAAGTTGCCGATCTTCGTCACTGGAGCCTGTTGCCCTCTTCAATTCAAATTGCCGTCAGTTATGAAACAGCTGCGACTTTACAATTATCCAGCAGATACGGCCAACTATTTATCGATGCAACTAACGATCAGCAAATAGAGCAAGTGCAAGAGATAGACCCCCTTGAAAGCAAGATTATTGACAATAGTACTGCTGACAACCAGCTTTCAGCTGAAGAAAATATCGAAGGAGCGATTTCAAGAAAGCATATAACAAAGAGTATGACTGCTAAATCAAGAGCATTGCATGAAGATATATTGAAAGTAAGTCCTACGACAGTGGAAAAAATCAGAAAGAATATAGCAAAAATAAATAATTCAACTAAAAAGAACGCGGTAGTTCTTCTCTCTAGCTTGACAAATAAAATACATATAGCGAGATTTTAACGTGATTATATTAATTGCATAAACAGCAAAAGGATAAAAAATGAAAAAACTTTTAAGTATTTTAATGGTATTAAGTATTGTTGCTTGTAGCTCAACACAAAATCAACCGCCACTATGGCTCTCTCAGCCAGCAAAAGCTTACCCTGACAGCCAATACTTAGCTGCCGTTGGTCAAGGCCGTGATATTGAACAAGCAAAGCAAATAGCCTTAGCGAATTTAGCACGTATATTTTCAGTTTCAATAACCGAAGAACAAATAGATAAAAGCCATTTTTCCACTGAACAAGGAAAAACTAACAATGAAGTAACGCGTTTTATTTCAGCAAAAGCTAACCAACAATTAAAAGGCGCGGTAATTAAAGAGACATATCAAGAGCCACAAGGGCAAAGTTATGCGGTCGCAGTAATGGAAAAGTTACCCGCAGCTAAAGTATTTAGAGAATCAATCAGACAACTTGATCGTAAAGTGTCAGGTAATTTGTCCTATGCCAAGAATGAAGCGCCTAATTTTTTTAAAGCGTTAAAAGCTCTTGAGCAAGCTCATATTGCCCAACAACAGCGTGAAAATGATAATAGAAGCTTAGTGCTAGTAGCCAAGAAAGGCATAATGTCACAAACCACCAGTGCCGATATCGAAAATTTAATAAAGACATCACTAGCCACAATTAGCTTCAAAATAAGTAGTGATGACAGTTTTCTACGTAAACAGTTAAGTGCATCTGCCGCCACTTTAGGTGTAAAATTATCTCAAACTTCTCCAATAGTATTACAGGGAAAAGTAGAACAACAACCGGTTTTATCTCAAGGTGGCTGGTTTTGGCTAAGAGGTAATATTCATATTAGTGTTAGTGATGGCGAAAACACCACACAACAATTACTTTTCCCTTTTAAAATATCAGCCCAACAAGAGTCGATGTTAACTCCAAGGCTAGAGAAGCATATCGCTAATAATTTAGAAGCATATATTATTAAAACGATATTTAAAGAGTAGTTTTAAATATCAATATAAAGCGAGTAATTGGCTAGAAGACACAAATTAACCCGCCAGCATTCCCGAGGTCTATTGTCGGGAATCTAGTCACTTAAACTATAGATTCCGTCCCCTACTAGACACCACGAGCATGACAAAAAGACTAGCGGTTTGGGATGTTAGTTTAAAGGCTTTTATAAATCTCTATCGCTTCTTGGAAGTCAGGGTAAAAAGTTAAATTACCTTTATGAAGCACTATCACAGAATCTTTAATTTCATGGCTAACCATTCCCGTCATGCAGGTATAAATTTGAAAGCGATATGTCAAGTGTCAGAAAATATGTAGATAACCTGAAAACTGGATAAGGATTGAACTAACTGCCCACCTTGCGATCAGATCTTTCGACTAAAAACGATTTGAAAG
>NZ_JABSOV010000099.1 GCF_013215345.1 Colwellia sp.
CCTGTTCGTAAACAGCAATGCCAGTACCTGACTTACCTGGATTAGGGGAGCAAGCGCCATCACAATATATTTCAATATCACTTGGGCCATTGGGACTAATTGCTGCTGGTTTAGCGCTAGTTCCTTTGCTATTGGCTTTGCGGTTAGCACTTGGCGCTGCACCTGAGCCGCCAGCTTTACTTAAAGAACGTTGCATTAACGCTTTGGTATAAGTTGAGGCAAATGCTTGTTCAGCTGCTGCTTTTGATTCAAAACCCATATATTGTGCGTCTGAACGACCGGCAGTATGTTGTTGAACTTCAGGCCACTTGGTGAAAACACCTGTTTTTGCACCTTTCCAGATAACGTAGAATTTTTTACTCATAGATTATTTGCTAATTTTTATAAATGATAAAGACAATTAATGATTAGCATTATCATCAATATGTTAATGCTTAGCTACTAAAAAAGTGGCAGAGTTGTAAGAAAATTTATTAGGTAAGCAGTAGGTAAGTACTAGCGAAATGTAAAGTGAAAAAAGCCAGCTTAGCTTCTATGAAATAAAAACTAAACTGACATAAAACGTGTGTTGTTTTTAGACAGGGTTTGAAAATAAAACTTTAAAAGAAACCCAGTGGATTAACATCATAACTAACCAATAAGTTTTTGGTTTGCTGATATTGTTCTAACGCCATTTTGTGGGTTTCACGACCAACACCTGATTTTTTATAACCACCGAAGGCAGCATGAGCAGGGTACATGTGATAACAGTTAGTCCAAACGCGACCCGCTTGAATTTTACGTCCCATGCGATAAGCGCGATTCATATCACGTGACCAAACACCCGCCCCTAAGCCAAATTCAGAACTATTTGCTAACTCAAGTGCTTCAGCTTCATCCTTAAAGGTACATACTGAAATAACAGGGCCAAAAATTTCTTCTTGGAAGACACGCATATCATTTGTACCTTTGAGTAAGGTCGGTTGAATATAAAAACCACTGTTAAGTTCATCGGTTAATTGTTCAACGTTACCGCCCATAAGTACTTCTGCACCTTCATCTTTACCTATTTGAATGTAACTTAGGATCTTATCGAATTGCTGTTTAGATGCTTGTGCGCCAACCATGGTTGTTGTATCTAATGGATTACCTCGGGTAATGGCTTTAGTACGTTCTATGACTTTTTCGACAAATTTATCATAAATATCTTCTTGAACAAATAAACGTGATGGGCAGGTACATACTTCACCTTGGTTAAAGTAGGCAAGTACAGCACCCTCAATACATTTACTTAAATATTCATCTTCAAAATCAAGCACATCTTCAAAGAAAATATTTGGCGATTTTCCACCAAGCTCTACGGTTGACGGGATAATGTTTTTCGCGGCGGCTTGCATTATTTTTTCACCGACAGGTGTTGAACCAGTAAAGGCAATTTTAGCTATACGTGTACTGGTGGCTAATGCTTCTCCGGCTTCCGCGCCAAAACCATTAACAATATTTAGTACGCCTGCAGGTAATATGTCTTCAATTAACTCCATCAATACTAAAATTGAAGCGGGGGTCTGCTCTGCCGGTTTTAATATTACACAATTGCCTGCTGCTAGTGCTGGCGCCAGTTTCCAAGCCGCCATAAGGATGGGGAAGTTCCATGGGATAATTTGACCAACCACACCTAAAGGCTCATGAAAATGATAAGAAACAGTTTTCTCATCTAACTCAGCTAATGAGCCTTCTTGTGCACGTAAACAGCCAGCAAAGTAGCGGAAGTGATCGACAGCCAGAGGAATATCTGCCGCTAAGGTCTCTCTTATTGCTTTACCGTTATCCCACGTTTCAGCAACAGCAAGTAATTCTAAGTTTTGTTCAAGTCGGTCAGCAATTTTCAATAAAGCATTTGAGCGGTCAGTTACCGATGTAGTGCCCCAGGCATCTTTTGCTTTATGTGCTGCGTCGAGGGCAAGTTCAATATCAAGGTGATCAGATTGCGGGATTTGGCAAATCAATTGACCATTGACTGGGCTAATATTATCAAAATATTTCCCATTTTGTGGTTCAACCCATTGGCCACCAATAAAGTTTTGGTAACGTGATTTGAAGGTCATTAGCGCGTTTTCTGAACCGGGTTTTGCATAAATCATAACATTTCCTTTAATGGATAATGGCTAGTTAATCGGTTTATTCTTGTTATATTTTACTATTGCGTTTTTGTCCGAGGTTATTTACCTTAGTCAATAAGCGATTGCTTAACTGTGCTGTAAATTCAGAAAACTTGCCTACTAGTTCAAATTAGCGGATAAACTTTTATGATCACACAAGCTATAGATAGTGTCAGAAACCCACCTAAGGTACTGGTGGAAAATAAACTCAGCTTTGCTGGTCCTGAGTCTGAGTTGAGTATTTATGATACCTATCAACAAGCAGAGAAGGTTAAGTTACAGTCGGATCAACTGCTTTTTTGCGCTATGGTGACAGGAAAGAAAGTGATGCATAGCACATTAGATAATTTTCATGGCGAGTTTTTGCCCCACGAGTCTTTTATTATGGCGCCGGGTAGCTCGGTAGAAATTGATTTTCCCATTGCACAAATTTCCCAACCAACCACGTGTTTAGCCATAGAGATATCAAGTGAGCGGGTGCAACAAGTTTCTGCCATGTTAAACCAGCAGCAACCGCTAAATCAGGCCTTTGGTCATTGGCAATACGACAACAAACTTGTGCATACTCATCATAATCGTGAAACACAGAGTGTATTAAATCGTATTGTGCACATCTATACAGAAAACCATCCCGACCGCAGTGCCATGGTTGCTTTAGCCGTATCGGAGTTAACCATTCGATTATTACATCAACAAACCCGTGAGTTTATTTTGGCATTTTCACAGCAGGAGCCTGATCACAACGGCTTGAATGCCGCGATAAACCAGATTGAATTACACTTAAATGAGAGCCTAAGTATTGATGAGTTGGCACGGATTTCTTGTATGAGCCGCACTAAGTTCTTTCATGAGTTTAAGGTACATTTAGGTTGTAGCCCTATGGTCTATCAATTACAAAGCCGTCTTAAAAAAGCCGGCAAACTATTGAAACAAGGTCAGCAGATAACCCAAACGTGTTTTGCCTTAGGTTTTACTAATACCAGCCACTTTAGTCGATGTTTCAAAAAATTCTACGGTATCAGCCCCCGTCAGTACAAAGAGCGTTACTTAACCCGTTTGGCATAGCCTGTTTGAACTAAATTGTCAGTATGGCTAGCCACCTTGGCTAAAAACTTGTTAAAATTGGCACATTATTTATTATTCATTAGTTAGATTAGGATTTTCATGGCGATTAACTGGTTTCCAGGCCACATGCACAAAGCGCAAAAAGAAATAAAAGAGATATTACCGCAAATAGATGTGGTTATTGAAGTGTGTGATGCGCGTTTACCCTTTAGTAGTGAAAACCCTATGATCACTGAGATCAGGGGTGACAAACCACTGATAAAGATTCTTAATAAAAGTGATTTAGCCGATCCTGCATCCACTAAAATTTGGTTAGACTATTTAGAATCTCAGCATAATGTCAAAGCAATTGCTTTAACCACTGAACAGCCGAGCGTTGCTAAAAACCTTATTAGCTTAATTCGAAAAATGGTGCCGAATAAAGATGAAGAAGGTAAACAAATTAACGCCATGATAATGGGTATACCTAATGTTGGTAAATCGACATTACTCAATACCTTAGTAGGCAAAGCAAAAGCGAAAGTGGGTAATGAACCAGCGGTAACTAAAGGTCAGCAACGTATTCGTCTTGAAGAAGGTTTATACCTTTTTGATACACCTGGCATGTTGTGGCCTAAAATTTACAATGAAAATTCAGGTTATCGTCTAGCGGTATCAGGTGCGGTGAAAGATACTGCCTTTGATCATGACGATATTGCCTACTTTGCCGCCGACTACTTACTGAAGAATTATCCTAAGCGGCTAATGGATCGCTATCAGCTTGACGAATTACCTGAGCATGAAGAAGACCTAATTGAAGCCATTGGCAGAAGACGTAGTTGTGTTAAAAGTGGTGGCCGGGTGGATTTATATAAAGCCTCTGTCATTCTGATCAATGAAATTCGTGATAAAACCCTAGGGCCTATTTCTTTTGAGTTACCAGATATCGTAGTTGCAGAGAATCTCCACTTTGCCGAATTAGAAGAGAAACGCATTGCTGCCCGAGAAGCTAAAAAAACTGCTCGTGGTCGCGGTCGTAAAAACAAACGTTAATACTTTTATTTGTAATATTTTCATTTAATAAGGTTTTGATAATGAGCGAAGAGACAGTTTTCACCCTACATCCGCAGTTGGAAAAAGACGGTATTGAGTTGGCCGATTTACCTTTGTGTAAATTATTATTGTGTAATGACAGTGCCTACCCTTGGTTTATTTTAGTGCCGAAAGTAGCTGATATCAGTGAAGTATATCAATTAGATTGGCAGCAACAACAACAGTTACTCAATGAGTCGAGTTTGTTAAGTGAATTACTGATGCAAGTCTTTAGCGGTGATAAGATGAATGTTGCCGCACTAGGTAATGTGGTAGAGCAACTACATGTTCATCACGTGGTTCGCTTTAAAGATGATGCCCAATGGCCAAAACCTATTTGGGGTCAGCAAGCTTTAACGCCTTATTCAGCTGAAGAACTAACCGTACTAAAAGATAAGTTATTACCACAATTAGCTATTATCTTTGCTGAGAAATAGTTTTCAGGTAATAAATTACCATAGCGATTAATTAAAAAAGCCTCAATATGTTTTTTACATATTGGGGCTTTTTGTTTTCAGAACTAGCTAACTTACATCTCTAACCGCTATCTTCAATAGCTTTCTTTAGCTGTTCTTCCTAGCAGCTATTTCTAGCCGTAATATTAGCTTCAGCCTTGAGAGCAATACCAAATCATAATGACTACCGCACATCAAAATTAATTCTGGCTCATTCTAACTAATGTTAGTTAAGCTGCACTAGATGCTTTAGTAATACTGGTAACATTGTCGGCTTTACCTTGAGCCACCTGTGCTAAGGCTTGCGATAAATCGGCAATAAGATCGTCGACATGTTCTAAGCCAACAGAAATTCTGATCAAGCTGTCACTAATGCCCGCCTCAGCTCGCTCTTCAGGAGTGTAAGGTGAGTGGGTCATGGACGCTGGATGTTGAATCAATGACTCAGCATCACCTAAACTGACCGCAATGGAGAAAAGCTCCATGGCATCGATAAAGATTGTGCCCCCGGAAAGATCGGTATTTAATTCAAATGCAATAACACCTCCTGCGGCTTTCATTTGCTTGCCAATAAATTTGTACCCTGAGTGGCTTTTAAGGCCTGGGTAATAAACTTCTGACACCATAGGGTGTTGCTCTAAAAACTCAGCTACCGTTTGGGCATTGCTACAATGTCTATCCATGCGAATGGGCAATGTTTTAAGACCGCGCATAATTAACCAAGCATCATGAGGGCTTATTGTTGCGCCAATGTCTTTCAATGTGGTCATTTTGATTTCGTTAATCATTTCAAAACTAGCACAAACAATACCCGCGACAACATCACCATGACCATTGAGGTATTTAGTGGCACTATGGACAACTATATCGGCGCCAAATTTAGCGGGTTGCTGTAATACAGGAGTAAGGAAAGTGTTATCTACTATGGATAATAACTTATGCTCTTTGGCAATGGCGCAGATTTTTTCTAAATCTAATACCACCAAATTTGGGTTGATTGGCGTCTCTAAGAAGACCAGCTTGGTATTTTCTTTTATTGCAGCTTTGATATTTTCAGGCTCAGTCATATCAACAAAAGTCACCTCAATCGCGAATTTTTTAAGCATGTGGCTCATCAGGGCGAAGGAACAACCATAAACTGCTTTTGAGGAAATCATATGATCGCCAGCTTGTAAGTTAGTGAGCAGCGCAGCAGAAACCGCAGCCATACCGGTAGCGGTTGCGGCGGCATCATCCATACACTCCATGGCAGCAACGCGCTGCTCCAGTTGACGGGTCGTTGGATTACCTAAGCGGGTGTAAATATAGCCTTCACTTTCACCAGCAAAGCGATCGCCACCTTGTTTAGCATTATCAAAAATAAAGGTTGAGGTTTGATATAACGGTGTAGCTAGCGAGCCAAATTGTTTGTCATCAATTCTGCCGGCGTGAATAGCTTTAGTTTCTATGTTTTTGCTCTTAAACGTGGTCATAGCTTCTCTTCCAAAATGAGGTTGAATTATTATTATTTTATTATTTGTAATGGCATATACAGGCCTAGACGATACAAGATAAGTGAATTATTCACTGTTATAACGCAACCTATAATGGTTCAATTGCAACGATTACTCTTTTACTACTGCAACTATACTGCCAATAAATAAAATCCTTATTTTTCATGCGGATAGGTTACTGGCAATATAAAAGATAAAATTTTTGTACTAAAATAATGACAATGACGTTACTTATTAATCTCTAGGATTTTTAAATAGCCACTTCAACCCTTTATTCATAAGGGATTTTGTGTTTGTACTATTTTTATTACTATGTCATATTTGTAGTACTAGTTATTTGTAAGGTTATATTTTATGCGTATTGTCATTGAATCAAGCGACAGGATTGGTATTTCACAAGAAATATTAGCGGTGTTTTCCCAACAAGCTTGGAATTTAAAAGCGGTAGAAATTACCAGCTGCTTTACTTACCTACACCTTGAGTATGATGAACTCACCTTGTCGGAGATTAAGAATTGTTTAGCTGATGTTGCGGGCGTGATGAGTGTTGAGTCGACAAACTTGCTACCTAGCGAGCAGCGAGCCAATCACTTACAAGCATTATTAGATAAAATGCCAGAGCCTATTATCGATGTTGATAGCCAAGGTATGATTTTAGCGATGAATAAAGCCAGCCATAAACTTATGCCACAAGCCGCAGGCGGTAAGCATGATTTTATTGCCACTGATTATTTAGGCAAGCCTATTAACGAGTATATAGAGCAAATAACTAACACTATGCTGACTAATACGGCAACCAGTCAGGCAATTACTATTCAAGGAAAAGCCTATATTCTGGATATAAGCCCAGTATTATCGAATTCCACCATGAACACCGTAGCAAACAAAGCAAACGAAGTTAATGGCTCTGTGCTGCTGCTACGCTCTATGAATACTGTCGGGCGACAAATATCTTTAATGCAAAGTTATCAAGAGCACAGTTTTGATAATATTATTGGCCAATCAGAAAGCATTCGTTTAATTAAGGCTCAAGGGGAGCGCTTTGCTGAATTAGATTTACCGGTATTAATTAGTGGTGAAACAGGTACGGGTAAGGAATTAATTGCTCGGGCGTTACATCAGGCGAGTTCAAGAGCTAAAGCACCATTTTTAGCGATTAACTGCTCGGCATTACCGGAACATTTATTAGAAAGTGAGCTCTTTGGTTATGAAAGTGGTGCCTTTACTGGCGCGCAAAAAGGCGGTAAGCCAGGCTTAGTTGAATTGGCTGAAGGTGGTTGTTTGTTTTTAGATGAAATTGCTGAAATGTCACCGTATTTACAAGCTAAGCTGTTACGTTTTTTACAAGATTTAACTTATCGCCGTGTTGGCGGTACCAAAGAACTCGTGGCCAATATTCGTATTATCAGTGCCAGTCACCAAAATTTAGCTAAGCTAATCAGTGACAAAACTTTTCGAGAAGATCTTTATTATCGCCTTAACGTACTTAGTATTGAACTGCCCCCCCTTCGAGATCGTATCGATGATATGAGCCTATTAGCCAACTTATTTATTGAAAATGCTGTTAAGCAAGTGAGCAATAGTCAGCAAAAAAATTTCGCTAAGCCTAAACTTACTACGCAAGCACTCGCCTTATTACAGAGCTTTGCTTGGCCGGGTAATATCAGGCAATTACAAAATGTTTTATTTAGTGTGGTAGCCCTAAATAGTGGTGGTGATATTAGTGCAGATGATTTGCTGCAAATACTTAAAAAACATTCAACTAATATGCGAGAAAATAGCGATGTTGCTATGGAGACAGTTCAAGATTGGTCTAGTGCACAAAGCGAGTTTGAAGCTAAGTTGCTGGCGCACTTATACCCCTTATTTCCAACAACGCGAAAACTAGCTGAACGTTTAAAAGTATCACACAATAAAATTGCGATGAAGTTACGTAAGCATCATATAAAGTAAGTTGTTGGTTACAACGTCACTTTTCAAGGTACCGCCAATGCCTGCCTTAAATAAGTCAATGTTAGGAACGCAAACAAAAAAATGGTACGTTTTTAGTACCACTTACCTTGTTAACCTTTTATCAACATTGTCAGTCGTAAGGACTTATTTTAAAGTGGAACATATAAGAATGAAATATTATAACGGAAAGCCCTGTTTAAATGTGCTTTAACAACGTAAAATCACCTTTAATACTGGTTCAGTTACCTTTTAAGGTGTTTCGGTGTAATGTTATTACACGCTATGTAACTAATGTTCTTGCATTTAATAGTAAGGAAATGAGTCTACAAACTGATTATTTGCGATTATTTAATCACGAGACAAACTTACATATACTGAAATTGTAATTTAAGTTGCACATCAACGTTAGTAGGAACTACGTTTTTTATGTTTGTTTTCAGTAAAAAATCAAATGAAATTTTAAAAAATAATCAGCAAGGATTTACTTTAATTGAGCTGATGATCGTTACTGCTATTATCGGTATTTTGTCTGCCGTTGCTTTTCCTTCTTATCAAACTTATATGCAAGATGGTCGTCGTGTGGATGTGCAACATTTTATTTTACAGCAAGTGGCGATATTAGAACGTCAATATACTAGAGAAGGTGGTTATCGTGATGCTGGCGCAGCTACCAATGAATTTTCTATTACCACCACCAATTATTATAGTTTTACCTACCTACCAGCTACCACTGGCGTATTAAATGATCAGTTTACCCTAACTATTACGCCAATCCATGCACAGGCCGCGGATAAATGTGGTGTTATGACTATTAATCACCGAGGCATAACTACGGCTACCCCCGCAAGTATGTCGGCTGATTGTTGGGGCTAAATTTAAAAACCAGTTTGAAATGTAAGCGCCTCCAATTGGTAAGGGTATGGCTTATGATAATTATATGTGTTTGTAGTCGCATAGGGACGGATTATGAATAAAGAACAAGGTTTTACCTTAATGGAGTTGCTTTTTGTTGTGGCTATTGTCGGTGTTTTAGCCTCAGTGGCTATACCTTCATTTTCGCAACAAATGAAACAAGACCGTCTAGTCTCCAATGCTAATCAATTGCAAAGTGTTTTTAAATTTGCTCGCAGTGAAGCGGCTAAAAGAGATAGAGCCATTCAATTAAATGAAGATGCAGGTAATTGGGACGTTATGTTGGCAGGGCAAGTCGAGTCACTACAAAAATTTAGCCCAAGCCATAGCTCTATTTCAGTAACCGATCTTGCTGATTTGACCATAGCAAGAACGGGTGAAGTAGCGGGAGCAGGCAGCTACTTAATTACTGATGACGATAATGATACTACAGATTACTGCTTAAGCATTTTGGTCAGTGGCCAAAGTTTTCTTAGGAAAACGAATGCTTGCTAAGCCATCTCAAGTATAAGGACGGTAAAGATGAAACACTCAGTAAAAATGAAATCCCCCTTTTTCAAACAGAGGGGCTTTACTTTGGTTGAGGTACTTATTGCTTTAGCGCTTTCAAGTGTTGCATTGTTGGGTTTAGCCGTTGGGCAGTTAAAGTCATTACAGTTTGCTACCAATAGCTTTAATTACACCTTGTCATTAGTACAAGCAAATAATGCTATTGAGCGTACTTGGGGTAATTTGTGTGACTTACAGTCTGGTGATTTAGCCTATGATGCCGCTTATCGTGCTGCAAACCTTCAACCACAAATTAATGTTTATAAATTAATACCCGATCCTTTGCCGGGTGCTGCTTTTACTAACAATCTGGATATTACCGTGAGCTGGAATGATGCCCGCATGGCTGATGCTAACGACAGTATTATTCGCATTAATGCCCGATATCCACAAATTTGTCCTTAAGTCAGGTTTCAGCGCAATGTATATAAAAAATCAAAAAATGAATAGCGGTTTTACCTTAGTAGAATTAATGATAGGTTTAGTGATCAGTAGTATGGTCATCATTGGCATTACCGGTACATATTCCACCATTTCAGCTACCATTCAAGCCAGTAAAGAGTTAGAAAATGCCCAAGAGGTAATTCGTTACAGTTCGCAAGTCTTTACCCGTAGTTTAAAGCAAACAGATCAATTACCTGATGTTAGCGTTGCTCAACAACTTACCGTGCAGCAACCAGCTAATGTGACTTCTTGTCTTGGCGGTCTTGCACCAGGCGGACCTTATCAAGAAACCTATACCTTTAATGTGCTAACCAATGTATTAAGTTGTCGTATCGATGACGGTGACAACATTCCCTTATTACAAGGTATAACCGATATCACTTATGACATTAATGCTAATAAAAATCTAGTAACCATTAATGTGCAATCCTCCGCCTTACCGCAGAATTTTGATGGGAATGTACGTATTGATATCGCCTTAACAAGTCTCATTTTACAAGAGGCTATGCCAGCACCATAACAAGCTAATTTAATGGAATATGACTATGTTGAAATGTTTAACTATCAATGCAAAGAACAGCTGCAGTTTTTTTGTCGATAAACCTCAATTATTAGTAAGAAAGAAGCAACAAGGTTTTACCTTAGTTACTGTACTGATATTAAGCAGCTTAGCCAGTATTTTGGTATTAAACTCATTAAAAGATAATGTTAATCAAGAACGCTTGAGTGGTAATTTTCAAAAGAAAATTAATTCGCGCCTCGCCAGTGAACGTGGCATATTTGACTCTATGGCCGCGGCCAGTGTTTTTTTAGCTGCCAATCAAAGTGCCACTATTGCCGATTTGGTTAATAACCTCGGCCGACAATCGGGCACTACCACCTTAAGCCATGGTGGTATTAGCTATAACGTTGAATTGTCTGAAGAAACTGGCGAATTAGTATTATCAAGTACTGGCCATCGTTTTGAAGGCGAGTCAGCGTTAAAAGCTCGTTTGAAAATAGTACCTGGTGCTGGCGGCTCCGCTTTTTCTGATGCTGTGGTTGGCTGTGAAGGGGTGGACTTAGCGGGTAGTGGGCAAGTTGATAGTTATAACTCAAGTAATGCTGTTTATGATGCTAATAACCCAGGGAAAGAAGGGGATGTATCTACCATAGATAAAAGTGGCGCTAATGTTATTCTCGGCGGAAATAGTCCAATATTAGGGAATGTCAGTTCAACGGGAGAAATTAATACTAAAAGCTCTGATGTTGTTGGTAATTTACACGCCAATGGCAATATTATTATCGGCTCAAGCAGTGAAAAATTAAGAGTGGGCGGTAATGTGTGGACTCGTGGTAACTATTATCAAAATGGCGGTAAAATTGGCGGGCATGTGCGCGCTAATGGTGATGCATTTATGAAATGGAATAACTATATCTTAAACAATACCAATGATGGCTTAGACATTTTATATGGCGGCGCTGGCACGTTTAAAGATACCACTAATAATAAACATTATGAAGAAAGTCAATATAATGTCTTCCCCGATGTTGTTGAAGTGAAAGACTCAGATGCCACAGCCCCTGATTATGATCCAACGGACCCTGCCACTAATTGTGATCATTTAGGTATCGAAAATGTGGTCAATAGCGTTGATGATGGTAATGGTAACTTGATTAGCTTTGACTCAAGAGGTTGGGGCGATAACTACACCCTTGAGTCAGATAAAATGTATCGAAACGGCAATAGTCCAGAATTTACCTCGGTAAATGCGGATGTTTTAGGAAACAATATCCCAGTGATAAAACTTAAGGAGTTTAATCTTAGGGGCAGTGATAATTTACTTATTAAAGGCGGTGATGTCACCTTATTTGTTGAAGGCGACTTTAAAATGGCCGGTGCTACCAAAATAACCATTGCAGCAGGCAGCAGTTTGACCTTGATAATGAAAGGTGCTGTTGAACTTGGCGCTGGCGCAGATATTATTGCTTTACAGCATGGTCTTGCTGATTCTGGCTTGCCAGCAATGAGTATTTATTCATCTTATAGTGGCTCAGGCATAAATATTAGTGGCGACTTTGAACTCTATGCGCAAATTTATGCACCTTTATCTGATGTTAAAATTGCTGGTAGTGGCACTTTATATGGCTCTGTTCGTGGAAAAACGGTGACTGTCACCGGTGGCGCTGCTATACATTATGATGCTGCACTTGGTGATGGTGACCGAGGTGGTAGCTATAGCTCTGAGTCATCTTTAGCCTTTTTAGGATGGCAGTATTAGCTGCTTTAACGCTTAGTAAAAACAACCGTATTACTTGTAATGTGCCGAGCTTCCTTGAAATTTATTGATGAGGTGGCTTGGTTATATAAGGCTTGTAGAGCTGACTCTAGCCCGTCATACTAGCGTTAATACCTAACTGTTCTTTTGAGTGAAAAGTGACTTCAAAATCAAAGCAACCTCTGGTTACCGCTCAAAAAAACAAATCAATATCAAAAAAAAATATTGAAGAAAATCAGCTAAAGCATTTCTACATTGCTCAAGAACAATCTATTTACTTACTTAATCATAAAGATGCAACTAAGTTAAAGCAATGGGTTGAACTTTGTCAGCAGCAATTAAAGCAACTTGGCTTTGAGGAGGTTGCTCTGTTAGGTAAAGGCGCCTATGGTTTTGTTTTCTCTGGTATTAAACGTAAAAATGCTCTGGAGCAAGAACAACCAGTTGTTTTTAAATTCTCTCGCATTAACTTACCGCAACATGTGCAAGACCGTTTAGCCGAAGAAGCAGATATTCAAGGTCAGCTCGATCACTCACAAATTCCCAAGGTGATTGAATATCAAAAAATAAAACGCCAATCTATTTTACAAATGAGTCGCGCCCCAGGTATAGATTTAGAACAATTATCGCTACAAGTTGGCCCATTAGCACCCGAGTTGGTGGTCAGTATCGCCTTGCAGTTAGCCGATATCTTATTGTACCTACGTCAACCTAATAACCATAGGCAGTTAAAACCTATTGTCCATGGCGATATCAAACCTTCCAATTTGGTTTATGATAAAAGCACTGGCAAGATACAACTTATTGACTGGGGCTCATCAGTGAGTGCACAGCTTGATTGCAATCGACAAAGCACAAGTACTAATGTGATGGAACTGATGAGTAGTGATTTGCAACATAGCAACGCCCGTTTAGGCGATGTCTACTTTATCGGACCAGAACAACTTACCGGTGGACTATCGAGTCCTCGTTTTGACGAGCAAGGGTTAGCAGCAACCTTGTATGCATTGGCATCAGGGCAATCATGCCGTTATGGCATAAAAGTGATACCGCCAAACGCCTTAGGTTTACCTAAGTTACTCGCTCAGGTGTTAACGGGGATGTTAAGTGACGATGAAAAGTTGCGCAGCCAAGCCGGGGATTACTTTTTTAATAACCTTAGCTACCTCAAACAAGTAGTCTTGGCGGATAAACCAACGCAAGTTGAAATCATTGCCCATATTCCAGTGTGGATAAAACCGCAAGGTGAGCAAATTGATACCGTAGTTTATGGCTCAAGAAAGTCATTTTTACGTGAACAAACTGGACATGATCACTTACTAGATATAGATGATGCGCAATTGGATAAGTATTATAAAAATTACCTTATGGGTATGGGAGATAATGAAAAAGCCTTTATCGCGGCATTAAGCCGGCTAGGTAATTTCCCTGTGGTGGGCGGCTTTGCTATTCGTTGGGCAAAAGAGGGGGTTTATATTGACTCCAACTTAACCTTATTTGATGAAAGCCTTAAAGCTTCCTTTACCAGTGCGGTAAATAATATTATTTATTTAGCGCAAGGTATTTTCCGTGTTGGTATGTTTAAAAGTTGTTTGTTTAATGCCCGTAATACCTTACATGTTGAACGTAATAGCGAAAGCCAGCCTTTTATTGCCGGTTCTGCCCAGCAAATAACTTTTGAAGTAAGTGACATAGCAGATGTTGATGATGTAACGCGTTTGCACTCCTACTTTGAAGACGGTAAAGACCCCGATGAATATCTATATTTACCTGATGAGTTAATGACTGTGTTAGCTAAGTTGAACTTAATTC